>QHWL01000490.1:5814-9169 GCA_003222555.1 Acidobacteriota bacterium
GGCCCGCGAGTCTGGCACGTCGGTCCTCGACGGTTGTACGGTGCGTGAGATCGATCTGGGCGACGCCGCGCACGGGGTTGTGGTCGACACCGCCGACGGTGCGCGTACGGTCACCGCCCGTTGGGTCGTCGATTCGAGCGGGCGCGCGGGTCTGTTGAAGAGAAAGCTCGGGCTGCGGCGTCCGGTCTCGCACGCCGCCAACGCCTGCTGGTTCCGCTTTCCGGATCGGCTCAAGGTGGACGACTGGTCGGACGATCCGGTCTGGCGCGCGCGCGTGCCCGAGCGTCAGCGCTGGCTCAGTACGAACCACTTGATGGGGGCGGGCTACTGGGTGTGGCTCATTCCGCTCGGGTCTGGCAGCACGAGCGTCGGCATCGTGGCCGACCCCGCACTGCACCCGTTTCACCGACTCAGTCGTTTCGATCGCGCGATCGACTGGTTGCGTGAGTTCGAGCCGCAATGTGCCGACGTTGTCGAGACGCACGCACCGCAGCTCGAGGATTTCCTCGCGCTTCAACACTTCGCGCACGGCTGCGAGCGTGTCTTCTCGCCCGATCGCTGGGCCATGACCGGGGAGTCGGGCGTCTTCACCGACCCGTTCTACTCTCCCGGCTCCGACTTCATCGCCATCGGCAACGACTTCGCCACCGATCTGAACACACGCGACCTGCGGGGCGAGGACGTGCGCGAGCGGGCGGAGATCTTCAACACCCTGCACCTCAGGCTGTTCGACGCTTTTCTGAAGCTGTACGACGGCCAGTATCCGCTGATGGGCAATCCGCAGGTCATGACGGCCAAGGTGGCCTGGGACAACGCCGCGTACTGGAGCGTCACGGCGCTGCTTTTCTTCCAGCGTCGGCTACGGCATCCGGAGTTCATGGCGTCGATCGAGCCGCTGATGCGCCGCTTCTTCGTGCTTCACGCGCGCATGCAGCAACTGTTCGCCGCCTGGGGCCGCGCCGACGACGCCGCGTACGGGCAGGCACGCGCCAACGTGATGGACGTCGATCGGCTGCGGCAGCTGCAGGGCAGTCTGGACGGCCCGATGATGGACGACGAGGCGCTGCGCGAGCGGCTCGAGCGCAACTACGTCTGGCTGGAATCGATGGCGCGCGCGTACCAGCGGCTCGCGGGCGAGTACGATCCGGCGCTGGCGCGATTCATCGCGAGGGGCCACGCGGAGGCACGCGTGACCGAACGCGTGGACCTCGAGCCGCTGAAACTGACGCCGTTTTCACAAGTGTGGCTCGGGGCTTCCTGCTCGCGTTCGCAGGCCCGAAGAGCCTGTGAAAAGGGCGACATTTGAACGCAGAGCCCGCGGAGCTGATGGAAAATGCAACCACGAAGACACGAAAACACGAAAAAGTACGTTGGCTTTAGAACTTCTCTGCGGTTTCTGCGTTGAACGTGACGTGTTCACAATTTGTGAGAATCGCTTAGGTGGGTCAGTTCTCGAAGGCGCGGATCACGAGCGCCGAGTCGTTCCCCCCAAACGCCAGCGAGATCGAGACGCCGCAGCGGACGCGCTGTTGGCGGGCGGTGTTGGCCACGACGTCGATCGCACAATCGGGATCGGTCTCGCCGTGATGGATCGTCGGCGGAATCACGCCGCGGGCAACCGTCAAGGTCAGGGCCGCGGCCTCGACGGCTCCGGCCGCGCCGAGGCAGTGACCGATCATCGCCTTGAGGGAGGTCACCGGCACGCGCGCGAGGCGCTCGCCGAAGATGCGTCTGAAGGCACGCGCCTCCGCGGCATCGTTCTGCGACGTCGCCGTCCCATGCGCGTTCAGATGATCCACGTCGGCGGCGTCGAGGCGCGCGTCCTGCAGGGCCGCGGCGATCACGGCGGCGACGGGACGGCCTTCCGGCTCCGGAGCCGTCGGATGATAGGCCTCGCATCCGAGCGCGTACCCGGCGAGCTCGGCGTAAATCGGAGCGCCTCGCCGGCGAGCGCGATCGAGATCCTCGAGCACGAGAATCCCCGCGCCTTCGCCGATGCTCATGCCTGCGCGCGTCCGATCGAAGGGGCGACACGGCGCCTGATCCATCAGCTTCAGCTGATTGAATCCGCTGAACGTCAGCCGGGCGAGCGCGTCGGTGCCACCGGCCACCACGGCGTCGGCGCGGCCCTGCCTGATGGCATCGGCCCCGCGTCCGATCGCAATGGTGCTCGACGAGCAGGCGGCGACGACGCATCCGCGAGGGCCTTCGAAGCCGAAGCGTTCGGCGATTACGTCGACCGGCGTGCTGAGGAAATGATTCCAGACATCTGACGGGCGCGCCCGCTCGATGCCGGCCGTCATCCAGGTCCGATAGAACTCCTCGTTGCGCAGCAGGTCTGCGGTGCCGGCTCCCAGGAAAATCCCGACCCGCGCGCCGTCCACGCCCCCCTCCAGCAATCCCGCATCGTCTATCGCCTCGGCGGCTGCGTGAAGACCAATGCGATCGCCCCGGGAAAGACGGCGCCGCTCGAGCGCGGTGAGCGGCGCGTCGATCTCCCGCATCGGAACCTGGGCCGCGATGCGGCTGCGATACCCCTCGGCGTCGAACACCGTCATCGGACCGATCCCGCATTCGCCCGCGACCATGCGCCGCCACGACCCTTCCCGCACGACGCCCAGCGCCGTCACGAGACCGACGCCGGTGATGGCGACACGGGGCATCATCGCAGCGCCTCCACCGTGAGCGCCGAAGTCTCAGAGCTGTCCCAACCGGGACTGGCGCTCATCCAGCTCCCGAGAGCGCGCACCCTCCGGCGTTCGCGCAGCTTGGCTTTCGACGTCATGGCAAAGGGCAGGACTTGAAACGGCAGCGACGCGACGCCATCCGCTGTGATCGGGCCGCTCGATCCCCGCGAGGCTCGCGACGTAGCCGCGGATGACGCCGTAGGCATCGCCGCTGACCGCGAGCACGCCGCCGTCGCGTCCGCCAGGACGTCCGAAACCGGAGCGCACGCTCGACAGGAACTCGTCGCGGTCGCGGCCCGGGGCTTCGGTCCAGGTCGTGCCGACGCGCCGCAGCGTATGCGCATCGCTGCCGGCAACGGCGGCCAGGCGCGGCCCGCCGTGGACCGGTGTCCACGCCGCCGCAATCTGCTCCGACAGCCGGTTGTGCGCGGGCACCATGGTTCCGTTTCTGACCTCGAGTGCCGGCACCGCCTCGAGCAATCGCAGGTACGTGTCGAACGACATGTGCGGTTCGAAAAAATGCAGCAGATGATTGAGCGCGAAGAACACGGACGCTTCCCGCAGGCACGCGACGAGATCGAAGACGTTCCGTCGAAGCGGCTGGAGCTCGTGGTGGAGCGATTCGGTCATCCCGTACACGCCCAGGTGGACCTGAACGTCGAGGTCCG
>QHWL01000491.1:0-200 GCA_003222555.1 Acidobacteriota bacterium
CATCACCGAGACGTATGAGGGGAAGCGGGTCCAGAAATTCATCTACACCGGTCTCGGTGCCCCCGCCGCGTCGCGCCAGAGCTCGCCTTAGCGAAATCTATGCCACAGGGCGCACAGGCGCGATGTCGATCCTGCCGACCCTCGTTCGACAAGCCAATTGACGGACGCATTCGAAGTGGTGGATGAACCCGCCGCTTTTT
>QHWL01000491.1:251-6805 GCA_003222555.1 Acidobacteriota bacterium
CGGAATGGCAAAAGCGAAGAAAGCAGTTCCGGAAGGGCACCACACGGTGACGCCGCACCTGATCCTTGACAATGCGGCGCAGGCAATCGACTGGTACAAGAAGGCCCTTGGTGCGGAAGAAGTGGCGCGTGCTGTGGGACCCGATGGGAAGGTCATGCACGCGGAACTCCGCATCGGCAATTCGCTCATCATGCTGAACGACGAGATGGGGGGCGGGAAGAGCGCCAAAGCGATTGGCGGTTCACCGGCATCGTTCTGGCTCTACGTGGAGGACTGCGACGCGCTGTTCAACCGCGCCGTCGGAGCAGGCGGGCGCGTGCCTCCCGGACCCATGGGGCAGATGGCGGATCAGTTCTGGGGCGATCGCGCCGGAACGTTGACCGACCCGCACGGATACACGTGGACCATCGCGACGCACAAGGAAGATCTCACGCCCGAGGAAATGAAGCAGCGCATGGATGAGTTCATGAAGAACTTCGCGTCGGCTCAGCCGGCCCACCACTAGTTCGCGGACAGGGCCTCGCCGGTTCCGACTGGCGAGGCCGCTCATCGGAGAAGACATCATGGCTTCCACGGCACAGACCACCAAAACCATTCAGAAGTACACGGTGACGCACGATCTCACAGGCGCGCCCACGCTCACCTCACTGGTCGCCGGTGAGAGTGAGTCGAAGGGGGCGGGCGGCGGCTGGAGTGAGGTCCTCAGCGGCCTCAAGACGCTGCTGGAGACCGGATCTCAGTTACCGTTCCAAAGCGGTCCGGAGAAGGGATGAGCGCAGGCGGGAACTTTGTCGGCTTAGCAGTAGGGAGGGAACGTGGTATTCTTCGGCGCGGAAAGGAGTCACGCCGATGCAACCAGTGAGACCCAAGCTCCCGAACGAGGCCATCGAACTCTACAACCGCTATATTCACGGGGAGATCAGCCGGCGCGATTTTCTGGAGGGCGTCAAACGATTTGCGATCGGCGGTTTGGCCGCGACGGCGATCGTCGAGGCGTTGATGCCGAATTACGCCCAGGCGCAGCAGGTTTCCAAGACCGACGATCGGATCAAGGCCGCATACATGACCGTTCCGTCGCCACAGGGGAACGGAAGCATCAAGGGATACCTCGTCCGGCCCGCGAGCGCCGACACGCGGACTGGCAAGGTGGAAAAACTGCCTGGCGTTATCGTCGTGCACGAGAACCGGGGCTTGAATCCCCATATCGAGGACATCGCGCGCCGGATGGCACTGGCGGGGTTCATGGCATTCGCGCCAGACGGCCTCACGTCGCTTGGTGGGTTTCCTGGCGATGACTACGCAGGCGGCCAACTGTTCACCAAGATCGATCGCGGCAAGATGACCGAGGACATGGTCGCAGCCGCAAACTGGTTGAGATCGCGCGACGATTGCACGGGCAAGATCGGCGCCACCGGCTTCTGTTACGGTGGCGGCATCGCGAACACCTTGGCCGTCCGCCTGGGACCTGATTTGGCCGCCGCAGCACCCTTCTACGGTGCCGTTCCCGCCGCCGCGGACATTCCAAAAATCAAAGGCGCGGTGCTCGTCCATCACGGCGAGCTCGATAAGCAGCTAGCAGCGACGTGGCCCGCGTACGACACGGCCTTGAAGGCAGCAGGCGTTCCGCACGAAGGCTATATCTATCCGGGCGCCGTTCACGGCTTCAACTGCGACGCCACGCCCGAACGCTACAACAAAGCCGCAGCCGATCTGGCCTGGCAGCGCACGATTGACTGGTTCAACAAGTACGTGCGGGCCTGACGAACATCGGTCGAGATTGCGTAGGCGAGATCACCGCCGGCTCGCGGCGGCGATTCGGATGTAAAAGCTCTACCACGGAGGACACGGAAACGAACTGAGAACACGGACCAAACTTGTTTGGAACCGTGACCTCCGTTTTCATTGTTTCAAGTTCCGAGACCTCCGTGGTAGCGCTTCTGTGTTGAGACCCTGTCGCGAGTTTCTACTTTCTGTACCACTCGTAAAGCTTGTCGCCGGCTGGGACCTTCCGAGTGATATCGACGATCATGGTCTCTCCCTCCCAGCGCTTCACCAACTGCCGCTTGCGAAGACTCCCGTACAGGAACTCCTCCGCAAATTCGATGCAGCGGTATTCCATGAGCTGCATGTTCGGCTCCATCCGGCGATAGATCGGCATCGCGATTCGCCAAGGGCGCGTAAAAGTTTTGGGGTCTTCGATGGTCACTTCGTAGCGGATGACGTCGGGCGTCATCAGCGTGAAACGTTCGACCAGGTGCAAAGCGTCGCTATGGAAATTCCCAGCTCGGTCGAACCAGTTTTTGCCGTTGAAATTCGTGACGTCGACCACCAGCGCCTCGCCGTCCCAGCGGCCGACCGAATGCCCCATGTACGTATCATCGGGCGGCGGGTCGGATTTATCCAGGTGGATCACGCGAGAAGCATTCGTAAATGCGTAGGCCATTTGGATCTTGTTCGTACCCTGCACGATCTGAAATGGATAGGGCATGTACATCGCGCGTGGAATTCCCGGCAGGTAACATTTGAGTTCGGGATCGCGGTCTATCCAGTGCTCACCGTTCTCATGCCGTAAGGCTGCCGCTTCCGGTTTGTAAGGAATCTGACCGTCGCCTTCCACCACCCCGATGGACGCAGGAACGCCGGCCGCCGCGCCGAGCGCGAGCACGGGTGCCGCCGGGACCCGAGCGTACTCATAAGGATAGACGCCCGGTTGCGTGACCATTCCCGCCCGCGCGGCGTGGGCCTGCAAGTCCCAATAGGCCTCGTTGTTAGCCTGCCAAATGCCGCTGAAGTCCGGCTTGCCCTCTGTTGTGCGTGCTGACCGCGGCGTCTGACCGGCAGTTCGTGCCACCGACACCCATACGATCGCACCCGCAGCGGCGACCGCGACAAGTACTCCCCCGATCATCCAGCTCGTGTAGCGGGATCGCATGACCATCTCCTTATCAGCTCGCTTGCTCGCCGCGCCTGCCGACTCGGGACCTTATCTGACCGGATTTGCGTCCGCCCCCTCGTCGGCGAACCCTGCGGCGAATCCTCCACATCCGCCGAGGCACAAGGTGGCCGGATCGGGGCCTCGCCGTTCCGCGAAGGCGCGCTCGGCTGTGCGGGCTCCCGAAAGCAACGCCACCATGCCGTAATTTCCCTCGTGACACCGAGGCTCGGAATAGATTCGATTCGCTTCGTCGCTTTGTCTCTTCAGTTCGTGCGTCGCAGTCCACGGTTTCGTCCACACGGTCGGATCCTCGATCGTCACGGTGTACTGGAGCGTATCCGAGTCGACGCGAATCCACCGTTCGACGAGATGCAAATTCTCGTGGGCTCCCTGGAAGTTCGACTTTGGCGAGAAATTCGTGACGTCGATGACCAGCGTCTTGCCCTCCCAACGGCCTCGCGAGTCACCCCACCATAGGCGGACGTTGGCGGGTAGATGCGGCGCCGTGGTGATCGGGATGATGCGCTCCCAGCCTTGTCCCTGACCCACGTCATAGAAAATCGAGACCTGCCCACGAGATTGCACGATCCGACGGAAGCCGCCGAAGTCTGGCAGGGCGGCGTTCATACAACGCTCGCTGTGGCCGCGATCCTCCGGGCCGTCGGAGCGGCTGATGACACCGCCCGCTGATCCGACGACCGCGTTCATGAGGTAGTGCGGAGGCGTTTCCGCCCGTCTGGGAGAGGGAGGCCCGTACTTCCCGGCTGCGCAAGCGGGCAGCTTGTTCTTGCACACTTCCGTGGCTTGCAAGAGAGCGAGCGTATAGTCTCGCAATTCGGCTGTCCTCTTCTGCTCCTCCGGCGTGAGGGGAGGAATTCTCCCGTCAGGCGGATCCACAATCATCGACGTCCGCCGGCCCGCGCGCAAATGTGATGTGAAGATCTGCGAGTTGTATGCGCCGCCGACGTCCTGTTCCGTCCCTCGCCGCCGGCGGCTCTCGGCGGCTTCTCGACCGACAATCGCCGATACTTGATTATCCAGTGCGGCCCTTTCCTCGTCCGTCAGAAACTCTTTGCCCGCGTACCGAGCAGGTCGCTGCAGCGGTTCGTCGGAGTCCCTCGTCCAGATGCCCTGCAGGTCCGGTTCGCCCCACGGCGTCGTCGGCGCCGGCCCCGGCTTCGTCGTAGTCCCCGCCGTAGCACGTTGCGCCTGCGCGGCCGCGCCGACCGGCGCGCGCGCAAGCTTTAGGAGCAGGACCGCGGCGATGAGCACTGCCGCCACACCGAGCAACTCGAGAAACCTTCGGCTCATTGTGTTACCTCCCGCGACAAGTCGTATACGCCCGGCCACATCTACTTGTCAACGATCTTTTTCGAGACGTGTGAGCCAGTTGGCCGCTTCGATGACGAGCGGCCGTCGCCCGATTCGGCCCAAGCCAGACGCGTCCCGTCCGACGCGTTGAAGTACCGAACGTGCT
Organism: Acidobacteriota bacterium; assembly: GCA_003222555.1. Classification (GTDB taxonomy): domain Bacteria; phylum Acidobacteriota; class Vicinamibacteria; order Vicinamibacterales; family CAVVIG01; genus JAHFUJ01. Next base: position 4,664 of record QHWL01000491.1, read on the forward strand.
GGCGATTCAGTTCGAGGAACGCGACCTCGTGTCCGAGCACGGCGCGGCGTACAAGGAGTATCGGCGCCGCGTGCCGATGCTGCTGCCGGGGCGCCGCCGGCTGCCGACGACCGTGCCCGCCGTCAGCGGTCACACCGCAAGGGTGGCGCAGAATGCCGCGCGCAGTGTCACACGGTGACCGGTCCTCGGCGCCGCCAGAATCCCGGCGCAGACTTTCTGGTGCTCAAGGACGCCTGGCATCGCAGCACGGGGCCGCTCCGCCGGCGTCGCGGGCTACGCGCGGACGCGCTTTAGAAGGTCACATTGGCGCTGAACTCGATGAGACGGCCCTCCAGAACCGCCAGAGGCAGTCGCCACTGGGAGCCGTAGGTCACGTTGACCAGCGCAATGGAACTCGAATTGAGCGCATTGTAGGCGTCAACATTTGCCTGAACATGGATTCTTGATCGGACGCGAACAAGCTTGGTGAGCCGAAGATCGAGGCGCGTGACGCGGGCTTCGAACTGCGTCATTGGAACCATGAGCGGCACTGTGGCGGTCGAGGTGCAGGTCGGCCGAGCACCACACGCCGCCAGGTTGCGGCCCAAGGATGGGGCGATCTGAGCGTTGGGGGCCGAGTAACTCGCGGTCACGGCCGGACCCGAAAGGTTCAGCAGGACGCCGCTCACCACGAAGTCGTACGGCAACGGGTAGCTCGCATTGAGCTTTAGCTGTGTCTGGCCCACGAAAGGCGTCACCACCCTGCAGGTTCGTCGGCCGTCAATGGTCGTGGCGGTAAACGGTATCGGGATGGGAGATAGACCGGGGAGGTTGGTGCCCACTGCGCCGGGAGAGTCGACATTGAAGCAGAGGGCCGCCGCCAAGCCGAACGCCCGAGCCGAACCGAGTGTTCACGGTCACACCGAAAAAGTCATTGGCCTGCGTTTGGTTTCCGTACTTCGACGCCCTCTCGACCAGGTTGTTCACCTGGCCAAATTTCGCCAGCGAGACGTCATACAGGCCGCAGACCTGATACCCGCCACCGCCCGGCAACCGCGCATCACCAGGCGCCGTGATGCAGAACGGACTGTAATCGGCGGGGGTCACGAGGAGGTTGTGGGTCACGGTGAAATTGCCAAACCAGTTGCGATAGTAGCCGGCGGTCACTGACATCCGGGACGTGAGCTGGTGTTGCACTTCGGTCGACAAGTCCCAGTTGTGGGGACGCGCGCCCCACCCGCGAATCACATCGTCGGCATAACGGGTCGTGACATTGAGTCCGCCGAAGTTCTGGTTGGACATGGCTCCGCACTCGCCGTTTGCGGCACGGTTCCCCAAATCGCAGTCCGGGATGTAGTCCTTGTTCGCGTCGGCCCACGTACGTGCGACGCTGTTCACCGAAGTGGTGATCGGGTTGTTGGCGGTAGGAATTTCGACGGCCGCCTTATTCACATACCGACCCAACGAGATCTTGAGCGCGGTCTTCCCGCTGCCGAATAAGTCGTACGACGCGCCCAATCGTGGATCCAGGTCCTTCCAGCACGGCACACAGTCCACCTGCGCGAAGCTGCGCGCGGGAACCCAGCCGTTGGGCGTGGCGGGCACATTCTGTGCGGGGACATGCCCGTTGAAGTAATCGTACCGGAGGCCCAGGTTGAGCGTCAGGTGCCTGAACGTCCACTGATCCTGGACGTAGATTCCGAGATCCGCTTTGATCCGCTCCTGCTCGAGATACGGCGTCGCATACTGAGTCAGGCTGGTAGGCACGCTGTTATTGAAGGCGTAGTTCACATTGCCGTTTGCAGTCGTGTCCGCGTTACGGACGCCCATTTCATTTTGGAACCCTGCTTTGAAGGCATGGGATCCAGTGACGTAGGACACCGACAACCGATAAGTGTAGCGGCGATTCTCATTGGTCGGTCCGAGGTAGGTGGCCCTCGATCCGTACCGGAAGTTGGTCGACAGTTCGAGAACGGAAACATCGTTGGGGCTCACACCTGGCGCCAAGATATTGGGCCAATCGGAATACATGGCCGCCGCGGCAGCTTCAAGCAGCACCCTGCTCGTCACCGGCGAGCTCCAGGCGGCCTGATAGAGTCCCTGGGGCCGCTGGTGATACGCCAGCGCCGTCACCGGATCATTTCCGATCGCCGTCGCCGACCG
>QHWL01000535.1:0-462 GCA_003222555.1 Acidobacteriota bacterium
CGCCGCGCCACATCTTCCGGGGTCTTGATCGTGTCGTTCATGTAATCGAGCCCGAACGCGACGCCGATCGCGAGCACGAGCCCGACCGCCAGCGACAACAGCCACGTGCGGCGTCCGGCGGCCGCCATCGGCGATTTCGGCACCTCGGCCCGATCGACGACGCGCACGTTGTTGGAGCGGCTGTTGCTCGACACGCGCAGCTCCTTCTCACGCTGCAGCAGCGCCTCGTAAATCTGGCGATTGCTCTTGGCTTCGCGCTCCATCACGCCGTAGCCGATGCTCTTGCGGTTCAGGTCCACGGCGTCGCTTTTGGCGCCGTCGAGCGACCGCGAGAAGGTCTGCTCTTCGAGGATGGCCGACTCGTACTCGTTTCTGACGCTGGTGAGCGCTTTGGAGGTCTCGAGGTCGAGCTGGCGCTGCGCGTCCTGCAGGCTCGCGATGACGTTCTGCAGCGCCGGATGC
>QHWL01000535.1:494-4163 GCA_003222555.1 Acidobacteriota bacterium
TGGCCTTCAGATTCTGAATCGCCACGTTCCCCGCGATGATCGGCAGCGTATCGGGCGCCGAGCCTGGGGCGAGCGTCTTCACCTGATTGAACAGCGCTTCTTTCTGGATGCGGTTGGATTTCGCCTTGGTGACGGCATCGTTCAGCGCATTGAGCCGCGAGAGCACGATGTTCTGTTTGTCGTCGAGCGACAACGCGTTCTGTTTGTCGCGGTATTCGGCGAGCCCGCGCTCGCTGTCTTCCACTTTCTGTTGCTGGCCCAGCAGCTCCTTGTCGAGCCACGCCAGCATGTTCTGGGTGCTCTGCAGCTTGAGCTCGAGGTTCTCGTTCACATACTCGTCGGCCAGCGCGTTGGCGGCGTCGGCCGCGAAGGCGCCCGTTTGCGAGTCGAAGAGCACGTCGACCAGCCGGCTGCCGCGGACCGGCTGAACCGAGATGCGCCCGATGAAGTCGCTCACAAGCGCCGATTCGTCCAGCGTTTCGTCGGCCCTCGGCGGCTCGGCGGCCGCGGGCGCCTTGAACAGGCCGAGGATCCGCCGCTTGATGTCGTTGATGTAGGTCGCCGGCGAGGGCGAACGCGCGGCGGTTCCGTTGAATTCAGGAATCGTGTCCAACTTGAGCCGCTTGACGACGCGGCGCGCGAGGTCGCGGCCTCGCAGAATCTTGTACTGCGTTTCGTAGTAAGGTTCCGGATCCTCGTAGAAAGCGTCGGGCGCGCTCGTCAACCCCGGCAGCGCCGCCGATCGCTCGTTTTCGATGAGAAGCCGCGCCTGAGCATGGTACAGATGGACGGTCGAATAGCCCTGGATCATCATGGCGATCGTCGTCAGCACGAAGACGGTGACGGCGATATGGCGATACCGGTAGACGACCGCGAGGCGGTCGAGAATGTGGACGTCGTTGTCGATCGAGAAATAGGCGGGTGGCGCCCCCGCCGGACCGGTCCCGCCTGCCGGACCGGCGGGGGTCGCATGATGCGACGTGCTGTCCGGAGGTACCTTCACGTGACTTTGGCCGCCAGAACGCCCGACGCGGCAGCCGCCGCCGCCACCGCCGCAGCCGACTGCGCTGTGTGGCCCAGCAACCCACCCAGGAGCGGCATGCTGAACGGCAGCTTGACAATCGCGGACACGGTCTCGCCGGCGTCCACGTTCAGCAGCTGACTCGCCGCCAGAATCGTTTGATCGCTGCCGAGGATCTCGACCACATAGGTTCCTGGCTCGATCGAGTGGAATGCGAACAGACCCGCACGATCGGTCGTCTGGGTGTCGCGAATCCGACCGGCTCGCGCGTCGCGGAGCCGCACCACCACATTCGGCAGCACGCCGTTGGTGGAGGTGAGCGTGTTGCCCTGGATCGTCGCCAACGAGATCGATCGCGCGCCCGCCAGCGCCCGAGTCGTGACGGCGCCGCCCGGCTGGCCCCCTGAGGGGATGCCAGGGCCCGTCGACGCGCCCGGCGTCGGAAGCGCGGGTGCCGGCGACTGAGCAGCAACCCCAAGGGTCGTGACCGCGATGATGACGCCGACGGTCGAAGAGATGATTCGATACATTACTATCCTCGCGTGTTATCGGGCCGAGTTTGTAATCTCTACAGGTGGCTCATATATGACTCTACATGCCAAAATAGAACTTTGCAATCATTTTAAGTCCATTGAAACCACAGGCCTTAAGCTCAAGCAGCAACAAATTGGCCGTTGCGAACAGACCGGGGATGAGCTCGGCGCCGATGAGCGAGCTAAGTTATTGGCTAACTAGCACTTGTGGCTATTGTACTTGAGGTTTCGGTTTTGGGTGAATGAAATGACTAGAGGCGGGGTTGGGCGCTGGCGCCCGGCGCTGGTTCTGGTCGCGATCGCCGCGGCCTTCGTCCCGATGCCTGCGGTCGCGATCGAACGTTTTTATTCGGCCGGCCTGTATCTGACGCTGCAGCCTTACCTCACATCGGTGTCCAACCGTGTGCCCTTTGCCCTCTTCGATGTGCTGATCGTCACCGCAGGCGGCGCGTGGCTCGGGTCGACGGCCGTCGAGGTCGTGCGAACCGGGCGGGGATCTTCGATGCGACAGGTGAGACGAATCGCCGCACGCACTGTCGTCTGGGCGGCGGCGTTGTATTTGTTGTTTTTGACGATTTGGGGACTGAACTATCGCCGCGTCCCGCTCGCCGGCAAGCTGCAATTCGACGCGCGTGCCGTTTCGCCGGAGGCGGCCCGCGCGCTCGCGTTGACCACCATTGCGGAGCTCAATCGGCTGCACGATCGCGCGCATGCCAGGGGCTGGCCGCCGCCTGATGCCGTCGCCGTGCCGCTCGCGCAGTCGTTCGCCGGCGTGCAGCGTCAGCTTGGGGCCACGCGCCTTGCCGTGCCTGGACGACCCAAGCAGACGTTGCTCGACTTGTATTTCCGCCGCGCGTCGGTCGAAGGAATGACCGATCCGTACTTCCTCGAGACCCTGGTCGTGAGCGATCTTCTGCCCTTCGAGCGGCCGTTCGTGGTTGGGCACGAGTGGAGTCACCTCGCCGGGTATGGCGATGAGGGCGAAGCCAACTTCGTCGGGTGGCTGACATGCCTCGGTGGGAGGGAGCCGGAACAGTACAGTGGCTGGCTGTTCTTGTACGGCGAGGTGATTCGCGCGGTGCGCGGTCGCGAGCGCGCCGAGCTGAGCGCGCGGCTCGAGAGCGGGCCGCGCGAGGACCTGCGTGCGATTATCGTGCGGATTGAGAGTGAGGCGAGCCCGCGCCTTTCCGCGGCCGGGTGGCGCATCTACGATCGGTATCTCAAGGCGAACCGGATCGAGGCCGGGGCCGCCAGCTACGCGGAGGTGGTGCGACTGGCGCTGGGCGTGCGGTTCGGACCTGGCTGGATCCCTAAGCGAAAATGAAACGTCACATTCATCACGAAGACACGAAGGGAACGAAGGAACACGAAGTTCCCGATAAAAAGGATTCGTGACCTTCGTGGATCTTCGTGCCTTCGTGATAACGCCGTCGTTGACTATCGGAGCGGGGTGGCCGCGCGAAGATCGGTCATTCGCCCGTCGTGCTGGTAGTACACCCGCTCGAGAAACAATCCCGACGAGGGCGCCGTCAGACGCGCCGGGGCGGCCGACGACTCGGCGAGAAATGTCGCTGCGGCCGCCGGCTCCACGCCGCCCCGCCCGATTTCGACGAGCACCCCGACGATCCGGCGGACCATCTTCCACAAGAAGTGCGAGCCTTCGATGGCGACGAGCACCAGATCGCCTTCTTCCGCAATGTCGAGGCGATCGACGAGCACCAGCGTGGAACGATCGCGCGACACCGCAGAGGTTTGGGGCCGCGAATCCTCGCGCCCTTCGACAGGCTCTTGGCGCGATGAGCCCGTCGGACCACGCGGGCCCCGGGCGCTTGCGGCGAACGACGCGAAATCCTTCATGCCGACGAACAACCGCGCCGCCTCACGCATACGGTCTGCGACGATCGGCTCTTTGACCCACCAGACGTAGGCTTTCGCAAAGGCCGTCCGCCGCCGCGCAACCTGATACAGGTAACGGCGGGCAACGGCGTCGTGCCGCGCGTGGAACCGGTGGGGCACAACTTCGGCACCGAGGATGTTGATGTCGGCCGGCAGCTCGTCGTTGAGCCGGCCTGGCAATGAATCAGGCGACAGGTTGGTGCTGACGTCCAGATGCGC
>QHWL01000536.1:0-2281 GCA_003222555.1 Acidobacteriota bacterium
GACGAGAGGTTTCTCCGCGCGTTCCTTCACCCACTCTGGGACCTCGGGCTGGTCGTCGGTCATCAGGTTCGCCAGCTGGACGACTTCGAGCGGATCGAGATCGACAACCCGGAGTTTCTCCTCGCGCTCGCCGACGCAAGGCCAATCGCCGGCGATCGCTCGCTGTTCGACCGATTCGCCGTGATGTTCCGGCGGTGGGAGACGCACGCCTTCCTGCTCGAGTCGCTGAACAAGCTCATCGACGAACGGCATGCGCAGTTCGAGGATACGTTCTATCAGCTCGAGCCCGACGTGAAAGACGCGCCGGGAGCGCTGCGCGACCTCACTGCGATGCGCACGATCGCCCGGATCACGCATCCCACCATGCTCGCTCACGGCGCCGCAGACCGCGCGCGACTCGAGGATGCCGAGGATTTCCTGTTCCGCGTCCGGTCGATTCTGCACCTCGAAGGGCGGCGCAATCACAACGTGCTCGGTCACGATCTGCAGGAGAAGGCCGCGCACACGCTCGGGTACCCGGGGGCGGAGCCGCAGCAGCGCGTCGAGCGCTTGATGGGCGACTACTTCCGGCACGCGCGCGTGGTGAGCCGCTCGCTCGACTGGGTCCGCAGGACGGCGCCGACGCCAGTGGGCGCCAATCTCGTGCGCTCCCGCGACGGCATCGGGTTCATCGACAAGCAGCACGCCGCCGCGCATCCGGAGAGCTGGCTGGCCATCTTTCACGTGGCGATCGATCGCGGATCGCCGGTCGCCGATGAGGCGCTCGCCTGGATCCAGCAGCACGTGAACAATTACGCCGCCGAGGATTTCTTCCCCTCGCCCTCGGCCAGCGCCGCGTTGATTAGGTTCCTCAAGCCCCGAGCAGGGTTGTACGCCCGCCTCTCGGAAATGCACGATTGCGGCCTGCTGGGCCGGATGTTCCCCGAGTTCCAGGCGATCTCGTGCCGAGTGGTCCGCGACTTCTATCACAAGTACACGGTCGACGAGCACACGCTGCTGACAATCCGCAATCTCGAGCGGCTCGCGGCGCCGTCGACGCCGAGCCGCGCGCGGTTCGGCTCGCTGCTCGCGGACCTGGAAGCGCCGGAGCTGTTGGTGCTCTCGCTGTTGTTCCACGATGTGGGGAAGTGGCGGGACGACGAGCACACGCCAGAGAGCCTGCGCATGGCTCAGCAGGTGCTCGAGCGGCTCGACGCGCTGCCCGAGTCGCGTGAGATTGTCCAATTCCTCATCCGCAATCACCTGCGGATGTCGACGGCGGCCTTCCGGCGCGACACGGAAGATCCCGAAACCGTCAAGCAGCTGGCCACGCTCGTCGGAACCGAAGAGCGTCTCAAAATGCTCTGCCTGATGACGCTCGTCGACGTCGGCGCGGTCAGCCCCGAAACGTTGACGCCGTGGCGGGAAGAGCTGCTGTGGCAGCTCTATGTCGACACCTACAATCACTTGACGCTCGGGTACGGCGATGAGTTGATCGAAGGGAACCAGTCGGGGCTCGCCGACCTTCTGGCCAGCCGCCCGCCCGAACTGTCGGAGGGCGAAATTACCCGGTTCCTCGAGGGGCTGCCGCGGCGCTACCTCCAGCTGTTCAGCCGCGATGCCATCTACGGCCACGTCCGGCTGTCGCGCGACATCCACCCCGACGAAGTGCACGTGTCGCTCGAACAGAAAGGCGCGTTGTGGGAACTGACCGTCGTCACGCTGGACAAGCCGTTCCTGTTTTCGAACATCTGCGGTGTGCTATCGTCCTTCGCCATGGACATTCTGCGGGGCCATGCGCTGACGAATCCGAACGGCCTCGTCCTCGACATCTTCCAGTTCACCGACGAGGAGCGCTTTTTCGCGCTGAACCCGGACGGCACGGAGCAGTTCCTCCACGATTTGTCCGAGGTCGTGTCCGGCCGTTCCGATATTTCCGCGCGCCTGCGCGCGCGGGAGCGAGGCGTGCTGCACCGGCGCGGCGTGCCGCGCTTCGCCCCGACCATTCACGCCGACAACCAGGCGTCGCGGCGCTATACGATCCTCGATATCATCGCGAACAACAGGCTCGGCCTGCTTCATCGGATCAGCCGCGTGATTTCGCGTCATGGGTGCGATGTCGATCTCGTGCTGATTTCGACCGAAGGAGAGAAAGCGATCGACGTATTCCACATCACCAAAAGCGGGGCCAAACTGACCGAAGCGGCGCAGCTCGAGCTGACGTCCGACTTACAACGCATGCTGGAGGGAAGCGATGAAGTTGATTAAGAGCATCATCCGTCCGAACAAGGTGGACGAGGTC
>QHWL01000536.1:2319-2952 GCA_003222555.1 Acidobacteriota bacterium
GGTGCGCGGCCACGGCAAACAGAAAGGTCATACCGCCAGCTACCGCGGCAAGGAGTACAACGTCAGCCTGTTGCCGAAGATGGAGCTCGAAGTGGTCGTGCGCGACGAGGTTGCAGACGAAGCCATCAAGGCCATCATCCAGGCCGCGCGTACCGGCGAGATTGGCGACGGCCGCGTCTTCGTCATCCCGGTGAGCCACAGCTACAGGATCCGCACGGGAGAGCAAGACGCGCTCTGAGCCCGGCCGCGCCACACGACCGTCGGAAGGCGGCGCGTGGCGACTCTGGCGAGATCACGAAGGATCCTCGTCTTCTTCGCGCCTTCGTGAGAACTGCGGCCGTTGAATCACCAATTGAGTCGTACCCAGTGTCGCATCTCCTACAGGTCCTGCTGCTGCTGTCGCTCGTCATCGCCGCCGCCAAGCTGGGTGGAGCTGCCGCGAACCGCCTCGGACAGCCCGCGGTCTCCGGCGAGATTCTCATCGGCCTCATTCTCGGCCCGACGCTGCTGAACGTGCTCGGATGGCCAGTCTTCCGAGAATCCGCGGCCGGCGGCCTCGACTCTCACGGGCCGCTGCTCGGACTGGTCCAGGACTTGGCCGACGTGGGCGTCATCCTGCTCATGTTCGTGGCG
>QHWL01000536.1:3037-3980 GCA_003222555.1 Acidobacteriota bacterium
CACGGCTGCCGCGTTCGGCATGCCGGTGTTTTGGGAAGGCGTCTTCGTCGGCACGATTCTCACCGCCACCAGCGTGAGCATTTCCGCGCAGACACTAATGGAGCTCGGCGTCCTGAAGTCGAAGGAAGGGACGACCATCCTGGGCGCCGCCGTCATCGACGACGTGATGGGCGTCATCCTGTTGTCGATCGTCGCCGCCTTTTCACACCCGTCGGGTGGCGGCACGGTGGTTCAGGTGGGACTGATCTTGGTGCGCATGGGCGTGTTTTTCGCGGGCGCCCTCCTGCTCGGTCGATACTTCGAGCGCATCACTGCGTGGGGCGATCGTCTCGAGGTGAGTCAGGGATTGCTCGCGACCGTGACGTTCGTGGCGTTTTTCTACGCCTGGGCGGCCGAGTACGTCGGTGGCGTGGCGGCAATTACAGGTTCTTACACCGCCGGTGTGTTCTTCGCACGCACGACATTCAAGAAGCGCATCGACGAAGGCGTGCATCCGCTCACCTACTCGGTGCTGGTCCCGGTCTTCTTCATCAGCATTGGGCTGCGGGCAAACGCGCGCGAGCTCGGGCCTTATGTGACTTTCACGATCGTGCTCGTGCTCGTCGCGCTCGCAACCAAGGCCATCGGTTGCGGCGGGGCTGCGAAGATCTGCGGGTTTTCCAGGATGGAATCGCTGCGGGTGGCCGTGGGCATGCTCTCGCGCGGAGAGGTTGAGCTGATCGTCGCGGGCTATGGGCTCAGCCACGGCCTCCTGGGACAGAACGTCTTCTCTGCGGCCGTGATGATGGTGCTGACGACAACGATGATTACGCCGCCACTCATACGTCTCACCTTCCCGGAGGCCAGCAGGCAGCCCACGGTCGTCCTCGAGGAGGCCATCACCAGAATCCCCGACGAGGCGCACGGCCGCGTCGAGTGAAGAAGCGTTAACCGCCGAGACCGC
>QHWL01000537.1 GCA_003222555.1 Acidobacteriota bacterium
GACCCGGTAAGGCGACGCGTCGCGCTCATACCGTGCGCGCGCGGCCGTCGAAACCGCGTTGGATAACTGCACGTTCAGTGGCGAGATTCACGGCTGGGATCTCAGGTGCAGGCTCGACTGTATCGACGAGACCGTGGGCCTGCGCGAGCAGGGCAAGCTCGACGCGATTGGCGGCGCCGACTTTGTCGAAGATGCGGGTGAGATGATGCTTGATGGTTTCTTCGCTCACGGCGAGTTCGCGGGCAATGTCCTTGTTGGCGTAGCCGGCGACCACGCGCGTGATCACTTCCCGCTCGCGCCGGGTGAGAGGCGCTCCGCCGGGAATGGCGGTCGCGGCGGATTGGATCAAGGGACGCACGCTCTCCAACAGGTCCGTGACCAGTGTCTGGCCCAGCCAGTATTGGCCGGCCAGGACGCAGACGATGGCTTCGAAGAGCAGCTCGGTGGTGGAATCCTTCAGCACCAGACCTCGCACGCCCAGCTGCACGGCGGTCAGCAGATGGCTGCGCTCGATGGCGCCGGCGAGCAGGATGGTACGCGGGATGGCGTGCGCCGCGTCCAGTTCGCGGAGCGCCTCGAGCCCGTTCATGCGGGGCATGAGCTGGTCGAGGAGCAGCAGGTCGGGATGGGCCGCCTGGACCACTTGAATCGCCTCGGCGCCGGTGCCGGCCTCGCCGACTACCTCAAAGCCGGGACCCACGTCGACGCCGTAGACGTCTTTGAGGACCGGCGGCGGCACGGCGAGCAGCTGCCGCAGGCTGGCCCGGAACAACCCCTCGTCGTCGGCCACGACCACCCGGAACGAGCGATGCTCCGCATCACCTACGCTTGGCATGAATGACATGTTGACTCCTATGTCGCTGCCAGTTCGATTGCGATCAATGGACTGTTCTCGTGGACGGCACCATGGCCAGGTTGAGCGTCTGGTTGAGCTCCTGGAGCGTAAACGGTTTCCCGATGACGCCTTTGAAGCCGTACTCCCTGAAATTGGTGACGACGGGATCCTGCGCGTAGCCGCTCGCGACGATGGCCGTGACGGAAGGATCGAGCGCGCTGAGCAGCTCGATCGTCTCCCTGCCGCCGATGCCGTTCGGGATATTCAGGTCCAGGATCACCGCGTCGAACGGGCGGCCTCTTGCGAGCGCGCGCTTGTAGCGTTCGACCGCTGCCAGGCCCTCGCTGACAACCGCTGTATCGTGCCCGAGGAATCGCAGCATGTTGGTTGTCAGCATCCTCACCGACGCGTCGTCGTCCATCACCAGGATGCGGCCTTTCCAGCCGTTGTCGGTTGGGATCGATTCCAGCGGCTCATCCAGCTCGCGGCCTGCTGCGGCCGGGAGATTCACATGCATCGCCGTGCCTTGTCCCAGCTTCGATTCGACCGCGATGTAACCGCCGTGGTTCTTGACAATCGAGTACGACGTCGCCAGCCCGAGGCCGCGGCCCAGCTGCTTCGTGCTGAAGTAGGGGTCGAAGATCCGGCCCAACTGTTCTTCTGAAATGCCGATCCCTTTGTCGATAATCGAAACTCTCACGTACGGTCCGGCCTCGACCGGTGCGGCGCACTCCCACCGTTTGGCGGGTTCGACGATGTTTTCGGCCTTGACTTCAATCGTGCCGCCGTGCGGCATGGCTTGCTGCGCGTTGATGAGCACGTTGCTGAATACTTGAACCAGCTGGCCCTCGTCGGCGGACACGGCCGCCAGATCGGTGGGGAGTTGAGACGTGTAGGTGACATTCGATCCGCGGAGCGCGAGGCTGACCGACTCTTCGAGGACGCGCTGAATGGCGATGGTCTTCTTGACGGGCACGCCGCCTCTGGAAAAGGTGAGGAGTTGCCACGTCAATTGACGCGCGCGCATGCAGGCCCGTTCCGCCTCGGCGAGCGCGCGCCCCTCGGGGTCGCCGGGAGCGACCTGCACCCGCGCCATCGAGATATTGCCCAGCACCGACATCATGATGTTGTTGAAGTCGTGGGCGATGCCGCCGGCGAGAAGGCCGAGCGAGGCGACCCTGCTCGCGTTCGCGCGTTCCTCCCGCATCTTGAGCGCTTCGGTCACATCTCGAAACGCGATCACCATTCCGATGGTCCGCCCTTCGGTGTCACGCAGCGGAGCCGTGATTTCTTCGATGGGGCGCTCGCTCAAGTCACGCGCGACCAACACCGTGCTCCGGCTTACACCGGGCGGCTCTTCGTGCTTGGCGACCGTCGCAAACGAGTTGTCGCAGCGTTCTCTCGTATCCAGGTGGAAGTTCCGGAACACGGATGCGAGCGGTTTTCCTGCGGCCATCTCCTGGGTCCAGCCGGTCAACGACTCAGCGACATTGTTCATCAATCGAATTGTTCCATCGAGATCGGTGGCGATCACACCATCGCCGATGCTTCGCAGCGTGACGGCAAGGCGCTCCTTCTCGTTGGCCAGCGCCTGCTCGGCGTGTTTGGCCTGCGACAACGCCTGGAGCGCCTCGCGATGCAACTGTTGTGTTTCGTGAAGGTGCCGCTGCTCGTCTTCGATACGGCCGAGACAAATGCGGTACGTGCGGTACGTCAGGTAGATAGGGGCCAACATCAGCACCGCCGACCACCGGTCGCCGTGCTCGATGATCAACGCCGCAAGCGCCCCGGCGGCGCCGGCCACCATGAAGCTCGGACCGCTCCAGAGAAAATTCTCCCGCCAGACCTTCCAGAGCGGACGCCGCGAAGACGACGCGATCGCGCCGGCGACCAGTGCGGTGTTGACGACGAAATACGTGATGATCGTTCCCGCCATGGCTTTCGGAAGGGCAGCGGAATAGAAGAGCTGTCTTGCTCCTCCGAGCCATGCGTAGGCGTGCCCGGTCGCGAGAATCGTAATCGCCTCGGCTGCCAGGCTGAAAATGGTGCGGTAAGTCGGGTACGGTTGCTTGACGTTGAACGTGCACTGCGTCAACGCGCCGGAAATCGCGACGATCATCGCTTGCTGGCTGCGTACGACACCGACAGTGTGGAGCCGCTGCTCAGTGATCCGGGTAAATTGACCTTCCAGGTGGACGTGATGCAAGAGGAGATCAAGAGGATCGCGAACATCGCCGGGCGGGGATAGTGGAATGGAAAGGACGTCGCCAGCACGTATCCACCGGCGAGGATGACGGCGGCAACGTAGACCTGGGCCGCGCCCGGCAGCGCCTGCCACCCCAGTGTCGCGCGCGATATGTGATCCGCGACGGGCGCACACTTGACTCGTGGCTTTCGTGTCGGAAGGCAAGCGCGCATAGCTGACACGGCTCCTTCTAGTACTCCTACTACTGGTTCCAGATCACTGGCTCGCAGCTCGGGTCGTCGCAACCGGTGGTTCCCCACACGATGGTTTGCCCGTTGGTGGTTCCCCAGACAATGGTTTGCCCAGAGGTGGTGCCCCACACGATCGTTTGCCCGTTCATGGTGCCCCACACGATGGTGTCCCCTGCGGTTCCCCATATGATCGTTTGCGGATCGGTCGTCCCCCACACGAGCGTTAGCGCATCGGTGCCACTCGCAAAGAGTCCGTCCACATCGTTGAAGACCGGCGGCGTGCTGCCGCTTTGACAATCAGCACCGCCACATGAGGATCCCCACACCACGTTTTCGGATTGGCCCCAGTCGGCGCTGCTGCAGGTGAAGTCGAGGCAGTGCACCGACCATGGCACCCATGTGCCCCCGGATCCGAAGGCGTCTGGCGACCACTCGAGCCCCCACGCGATATCGTTTCCGCCCGACGTTCTCGTGTCGCCCCACTCGACTTGGGTAGACCACGCATTGGCGTCAGGAGTCAGATAGCCACCCCAAACGCGGTGATTTCCCCATATGAGTTGCTGACTCCACTCCGACTCCGAGGGCTGCGGATCGCGGATCGAACGGAGCGGCGAAGGAGCGCGCCAACTCGATTGCGCCTTTCGCGTTGAGAAATCCGACGCCTTGCGTCATCGCGTCGTAATCTGAATAGGGTTGCGCGGTGTACTGCAGGATCGCCTTGACGGCGTTGGGTGTGAGCGCCGGATCGGCCTGCAGCATCAGCGCGACAGTGCCTGTCACAACTGGTGTCGCCTGGCTCGTGCCGCTCAGGCTGAGATACGGCAACCAGGGTGTCGGCACTGTGCCGCTCACGAGGTACTGCGATCTGGAACGGTAGAGGAAACTGTCCGGTGCGCTCAGCGACTCGGTACCGACGCCTGGCGCCACGAGATCGGGCTTGGCGGCATAATCGACCGCGGTGGGACCTCGCGAGCTGAACGGAGCGACCGTATCGTCCGCGCGGTCGGCCGTGCCCATGTGGCTCGACGCGCCGACCGTGAGCACCCAGGGCGCGTTGCCTGGCGAGGTGATGCTGCCGTAATTCGGAGTGCCAGCACTGATGCCGTTGTTGCCGGCTGCCGCGACAACCACGACTCCGGCGTCGACGACGCGTTTTGCCGCGAGCGTGAGAAAGTCGAAATTGTACGATTCGTAGACAGTCGCGCCGAGTGAAACGTTGACCACGCGGATGTGTTGCACATCCTTGTTGGCGAGGACGTACCCGAATGCGGCGATGACATTGCTGATCCGCCCGCCGCCGGTCCCGTCGAGCACTTTCAGTTCGACAACGTGAGCTGCCGGCGCAATGCCAGAGAGAGCGCCGCTTGAATCGAACCCGTTGCCGGCGATGATCCCGGTGACGTGCGTGCCGTGACCGTAATCGTCGTACGCGGCCGACTGCCCATTGACGAAATCCACAAATCGATCGACCCGCTGCGAGCCGCTGGCATTGGCCAGGTCGTCATGCCACGGCGTCACGCCG
>QHWL01000538.1 GCA_003222555.1 Acidobacteriota bacterium
GCGATTTATACGGTCGTCGCGCCGGGCGCAAGTGGAGCCGGCGGGACGATGTGGATGGGGTTCGCGATCGGTCAGGCGTACCTTCTCGGGAGGCTCTGGGTGAAATTGGTCTTCTGGGCGTCCGAAACGGCGCTGTTCCAGGGCCGGCTCGCGCACGCGGGATACATCGCCGCGCCGACGCCAACATGGCCCGAATCGCCGAGCGCCGAGGCCATCGGCCGGGCGTAGAGTGGGCAGCGCGAATTATCACGAAGTCGCGAAGAGCACTGATTTGTTCACCGATTCTGAAATATCTACGCGGCAGGCGCTGAGCTCGACGCCATGATGGCCCGGATGCCGTCGGCGTCGAGCGACTCGACGACGAGGAGCTCCTCGGCCATCGCGCGCACCGACGCGCGGTGCTTCGCGACAATCTGGCGCGCCGCCTCGTAGCCGCGCATCACCAGCTCGCGCACTTCCTCGTCGACCCGCTGGGCCGTCGCCTCGCTGAGCCCGGCGCCTCGGTCGGTCTCCCACGGGCCGTCCGGGGTGTGATACGCCAGAGGCCCGAGCGAGGACATCCCGAACTCGCAGACCATGCGCCGCGCGATGCCGGTGGCGCGTTCGATGTCGTTGCCAGCGCCGCTGGTCATCTGACGCAGGAACAGCTCTTCGGCCACGCGGCCGCCCATCAGGATCGCGATCTGCGCCTCCAGGTACTCGCGCGTGTGCGTGTACCGATCCCCTTCCGGCAGCTGCATCGTTACGCCGAGCGCCAGGCCGCGCGGGATGATTGTCACCTTGTGCAGCGGATCGGCGTCGGGCAGCAGCGCCGCCACGACCGCGTGACCCGATTCGTGGTATGCGCACGTGAGCCGGTCGTGCTCGGTCATCGTGAGCGAGCGCCGCTCCACGCCCATCAGGACTTTGTCACGCGCCTGGTCGAGGTCCGACGCCATCACGACCGAGCGCCCCGCGCGAACGGCGAGCAGCGCGGCCTCGTTGATGAGGTTGGCGAGATCCGCCCCGGAAAAGCCGGAGGTGCCGCGCGCGATCAGGTGCAGATCGACTTCCGGATCGACCGCGACCTTTCTCGCGTGAATTCGAAGAATCTGTTCCCGCCCCTTGACGTCAGGCGCGCCGACCGTCACCTGTCGATCGAACCGGCCCGGCCGCAGCAGCGCGGGATCCAGAATGTCCGGACGGTTGGTGGCAGCGATGACCACCACCCCTTGATTCGGGGCGAACCCGTCCATTTCGACGAGGAGCTGATTGAGCGTCTGCTCGCGCTCTTCGTGGCTGAGCGAGTTGCTGCCCCGGCTGCGGCCGACGGCGTCGAGCTCGTCGATGAAGACGATGCACGAAGCATGACGGCGGGCGTCGCGGAACAGCTTGCGGATGCGCGAGGCGCCAACGCCCGCATACATTTCGACGAAGTCGGACCCGCTGGCGAACAAGAACGGCGCCTTCGCTTCTCCCGCAATCGATCGCGCCAGCAGCGTCTTGCCGGTTCCCGGCGGCCCGACCAGGAGGACGCCTTTGGGGATGCGACCGCCGATGGCGGCGAAGCGGTCGGGCTGGCGAAGGAAGTCGACGATTTCTTTCACTTCTTCTTTCGCCTCGTCCACGCCTGCGACGTCGGCGAACGTGACGCTGGTCGATTCTGGACCCGCCTCGCGCGTCCTGCTCTCGAGCGCGGGTATGTGTCCCGTGGTCACACGGTACAACGTAAAGCCGAGGAAACCGACGAAGACGAGGCCGAGCGCGAGGGCGCCGTAGCTGTACGGCGTCTGATCCGGCGCGTTTCGCACTTCGATCCGCACGTGCTTGCTCGCGAGCTCCGGAATGAACGTGCTATTGGCGGCCGCATAGTTGGCCGGCGCCACGGTCCGCATCACCTTGCCGTCGGCGAGCTTGATCTCGAGCGTGTCGCCATTGACGACCACCCCGGCGACGACACCGCGATCGAGATCGCGCAGCAGGTCCGAGAAGGGCACCTGGGGAGGTTCCGCCGCTTCGCGGCTCCGGATGATGAGGCCGGCGGTCGCGACGAGAATGAGCGTGATGGCCGAGATCCAGAGGGCGCGAGATCGAGTCCACTTGCCAGAAAACACGTCAGCTCCTGTTCCCCTATCGGATCGAGTTCTCGCCGGCACCACGGCGCGCGTCTGGGCTCGGAGGACGGCTCGGCCGGATACGCGTCGAAACGACTATGAATGAAAAGGAATTTCCGCCGGGGAAGCGGAAACGTTCTGACATCTTACCCGAGTGCGTTTGGAATGTAAATGCCAATCCATCA
>QHWL01000539.1:0-3568 GCA_003222555.1 Acidobacteriota bacterium
ATGCTCGCGGCCGTGTTCTACGCGACGCTCGCGCAAATCGAAACCGTCGCCCGCCTCATCGTCGTCGCCGCGGCGTTCGGGATGACGCTGACGGTTCAGCAGGCCGCGACGGTCACCGTCATGAGCATCGTCGGAGGTTTCGTGCCGACCGTCGGCAGCATCGGGGCAATCGACGGAAGCCTGGTCGCCGGCTTGATGCTGTTCGGAGCGAACGCCCAGGAGGCCGTGGCCATCACGCTCGTCGGCCGCGCCATCTCATACGGCGTCAGCACGGCCGCCGGAGCCCTCGCGCTCGCGTTTCTGGGCGGGCGCGGCGTCCTGCGCATTTTCACCGAACGCAAAACGAATACGGCAGCCGCGGGTTGAAGGCGAGCGAGGCGTCCGACACATTCGATCGCCCCTTCACCAGATAGTTGGTCGCCGCCAACAGCAGGCAGTCGACCAGGCCGGACTTCCCTTTTTGATAATTCGACATCGGAAGATTCGGATCGAAGTGAATCGCGAGGCCATCGAAGTGAATCGCGAGGTCACCGGCGTGAACCCGCGGCGCATCCTCCAAATACAGCACCCGATCGCCGAACTCACGCCGCATGAACTCGAGACACTCGATTTCGTCGGTGGCCACAAGAACCTGATACGCGCGCGGCGCCGTGGCTTCGAGCGCCAGCCGGACTTCGTCGGCGTACGCGCGGTACGGGATGCGGTAGGTCCGATAGTCGGTCAGGGCCCCGGCGAAACGCCGGGTGGCATCGGTGCCGCGATAGTGCACGCCAACCACGTACGCACCGGGCTCGAACGACGTTGCGACGAGCCGCTGGACTTCGGTCTGAATGTCCGGCTGAACTTCGATGTGCTCGGCGAGCAGCCGATGCAACTCCGATCGGCTGACCCCGTAGGTCATCGGATACAGGTATGGCGTCGTCCCGTTGACGAGATCGCAGAAGCCGCCGTGCCTGCCGTATTTGGCGACCGGCCGGTTCAGGTGAACCTCGGCAGCGCCGCCCGCGCCCGACTCGATGTTCATCACCGAGCGTCGGAAGAAGTAGGTCCACCAGTTCGACCCGCGCTCCGGATCGAGATAAAGCGGACTTCGAAAGTCGACGCGAACGCCAGCTGCATGCCGAGTTTCCCCGTACTTCAACGCCCCGAGCACCGAGTGAAACTCCGAGAACATGCCTGCCCACGACGACAACTTCCGGAACCCTTGTCGAGAGTAGAGCACGATGGTCTTTCCGCCGACCTCGGCCTCGGGAAGCCAGGCGCGCAGCCAGTTTCGAACCACGCGGCTCGTTGAAGGCTGGACGAGATCACGCGGGACCCGAGTCCGATCGGATCGGTACCACTCGACCGCGCGGCTCATTGGGCGACGAGCTGCGTCTGCACGAGCTGACGGTAGAAGGTGGAGGTGTGTATGAGCTGGTCATGGCGGCCGGCTTCGACGACCCGGCCGCCGTCGAGGACGATGACCCGGTCAACGCAGGTGACCGTCGACAGGCGGTGCGCGATGATGAGCGTCGTCGGCCGGTAGTCCAGCGCGCGCAGCGCTTCCTGCACGACCGACTCGAGCTCCGCGTCGAGCGCGCTCGTCGCTTCGTCCAGCACGAGAATCTTCGGGCGGCGCAGCACCGCCCGGGCGATGGCGAGCCGCTGGCGCTGCCCGCCCGACAGCTGCACGCCGCGGTCGCCGATCGGCGTCGCGTAGCCGCCAGGCAGCCGGTGGATGAACTCGTCAGCGCACGCCAGCCCGGCGGCCACGGCGATCTGCTGATCATCTGCGCCGCGCACTCCGTAGCTGATGTTCTCGGCCACACTCCGCGAGAAGAGCGTCGGCTCCTGCAGCACCGTCGCAATATCCCGCCGGAACCACGTCGGGTCGAGCTCGCGGACGTCGCGTCCGCCTACCAGCACTCGTCCTTCGTTCGGATCGTAGAAGCGGAGAATCAGGTTGAGGAGCGTCGACTTGCCGGCGCCCGATCGACCGACGACCGCAACGACTTCGCCCGGCTCGATCCGCAGATCGATGCCTTTCAGCGCTTCAACCTCGGGTCGCGTCGGATAGCGGAACCGAATCGCGTCGAAGACGATCGAGCCATCCAGGTCGGCGGGCTTTTCGCCGCCTTCAGGCGGAATGTGCGCCGTCCGGCCGAGCAGCTCGAAGATCCACTGCGTGGCGCCGGCGGCGCGCAGCGATTCGGCGGAGAACCGCGACGCGTTGCGGAACCCGCGCGCGACGAGCAGCGCGTACAAGATGAACGAGATCAGCGCGCCTGTGGTCAGCCGGCCGGTGACGATGAGGCTTCCCCCGATCCAGATGGCGAGGAGCGCGGCGCATTCGCCGGCGATGAACGACACGCCGCCAAGCTCGGCCGCCGCCACGATCTTGCGTCGCGCGAACTCGAGCGCCCGCGCGACCTCGCGATCGTAACGCGCGCCCTCCGCCGCTTCCTGTGAGAAGGCACGGACCGTGCGGATGCCGCTCACGATCTCCGAAGCCGCCGCGCCCGCGTCGGCCTGCGCCTGCTGCACGTCGGCGGCCAGCGCCTTCACTCGCCGTCCGAGCATCGAGGTGGCGATGACAATCGGCGGCACGGCCAGCAGCGTGAGCATCGTCAATTGTGGCGAGGTGTAGAAGAGGAGGCCCGTACCGCACAGGGCAAACACCGAGAACCGGATCGCATCACCCAGTTCTTCCCCGAGTACGTACTGAAGCAGCGGGACGTCGGCCGAAAGCCTCGTCGTGATCTCGCCTGTGTCGCGGCTGTCGAAGAACTCGATGTCCTGAACGAGAAGGGTGTCGAAGACCTTTCGGCGGAGCCTGGCGGCCACCCGCTCGGCGCCGAGGTTGAAGCAATAATCGCGAACGAAGGTGGCCACGGCCTCGACGAGCACGATGCCGACCATGATCAGCGCTAGTTGGTTGAGCTGATGAAGATGCCCCGCCTGAACGCCCTGGTCGATGATGAGGCGGACGACCTGTGGATAGCCCAGTCCTGTCCCGATGCTCACGACGACAAAGAAGGTCCCGACCAGGTACAGCCGACGCTCGGCCCAGACGAGCCCGGCAATCTTCCGGAGATGAGTCGTCGGAAGAAGGCGCGGCGCACCGTGAGCATTCAGCATGCCTGCGCACCTGCCGGCGAGCGTGTGCCGAGGAGTCCCCGGTCGATCAACATGTGGTCGAAGTGCGCCTCGAGCAGCTGAAACTTGCTGCCGGGCTCAATGGGCTCGTCCCAGCGGTTGTGCCAATGCCACGCGAAGGCGCCATCGTAGAAGTTGGCGCTTTGCGGCGTCTTGCGAAATGGCTCGAACGACGGATCGGCCTGCCATTCGGTATTGAAGAAGGGCGACGGGAACACGGTGATCCGCTTGCCCTGCCGGAACGCGCGGCGCACGTTCTCGCGCCCCCAGTTGTATTTGCCTGGCGGGAGCTCGAGAACGCCCTGAATCAATTCCCGGGCGAACTCGCTCCGTTGCCGCAATCGCATCAGCGCGGGCGCGTAGAGATCGTCGGACCGGTCCCACTGATACAGAAATTCCTGATCCAGCAGCACTCCGAGGTTGCGGAGGA
>QHWL01000539.1:3593-4013 GCA_003222555.1 Acidobacteriota bacterium
CCATAATTGTGCAGCACCAGAACGCGGAACAGATCGCCGTCGCGATAGACGCGCGAGTCACGCTGGCGGTAGATCCTCGGGTGGTGCTCGAGCGCCGTATTCGGCACCTCCGCATCAGGATCGTAAACGCGAAATGTGACATGTGAGTGAAACGGCTGCAGCCACTCGTTTTGGGACAAATCCTGATCGGACCACAGCACGAGCGAGCACTTCGAGAGATCCTGCGTGGCCAGATACGCCTTGACGGGCAGCGCCTGCTTGCGGCCGAAGCGCCGCACCTTCGGCCACCATGCGCCCCTCCGCTCGCGCCAGAACATGTGGAACACAATCGGCTCGATCGGACCGACGTCCGGCAGCGCGCGACAGAACTCGAGCGCCTTCTGCCAATTGTGGTAGAGCTCGTAATGAGTGGCCAGGGAA
>QHWL01000528.1 GCA_003222555.1 Acidobacteriota bacterium
GAGCGTCATGTGGACGCCGGCGACCGCGAACGTGGTCGGCATCGTGGAGGTGTGGGCGCGGAGCGCCGGGTCGCTGGCGGATGCGCCAG
The DNA here is from genome assembly GCA_003222555.1 of Acidobacteriota bacterium. GTDB lineage: Bacteria > Acidobacteriota > Vicinamibacteria > Vicinamibacterales > CAVVIG01 > JAHFUJ01. The sequence continues at coordinate 90 of QHWL01000528.1, forward strand.
AACAGTATGCCGACCTGCCGTACGCGATTCGGCCGCTTATCACGGCGGTGAGCGTGACGGCGGACCGAGCGGCGCCGCAGCAGGCCGGGACGACGATCACGCTGACGGCGGCGGCAACGGGCGGGGCCGCGCCGGTACAATTCAAGTGGTGGGTGTACGGCGCGGCGACCGGGTGGACGATGCTGCAGGATTGGAGCCCGGCGACGAGCGCCATGTGGACGCCGGCGACCGCGAACCCCATGGGCAAGGTGGAGGTGTGGGCGCGGAGCGCCGAGACTCTGGCGGATGCACCCGAGAAGTACGGCGACCTGGCCTACGCGATCGAGCCGGCACAGCTCCAGTAACAGCCAACCTCGATGCGGTTAGCCGTGGTTGGTACGACCTTGAAGGTTCGTCCAATGGGGCTCGGAGTGGAAAATAGCTACACTGTCGGCGACTGCAATATTATTGATTTGAGTTGCGCCGCCGGCGGTGTTCAACGAAGTGCGCGTTGAGGAGACCCAGGACATTGGCGCTCCACCGATCATGCGCGGCAGCCAGAGAATATTGAACAGAGAGGCCTGGGGTGTCAAAGCCTGGGTCAAAGTGACGCATTAGTACCAGTAAGTTGTTAAAAAATAGATAGTTCCAAGACGTTATTCGCTGCTGTGTCGCGAAGCGAACGACGGTAGGACAACCACCGAGACCGCCCAGCAGAGAGAAGGTTTCATTTCCGCGTTGCTCCGCGGTCTCTGCGAGCTGACGTGATTTTGTGAAAGATCGGTTCGACGTCATCGTCATCGGTGCCGGCCACGCCGGCTGCGAGGCGGCGTATGCCGCGGCTCGGCTCGGTACGCGCGTCGGGCTTTGTACGTTGTCGGCCGACACGATCGCGCACATGCCGTGCAACCCGGCGGTTGGTGGCACGGCCAAGGGTCATCTGGTTCGCGAGATCGACGCGCTCGGCGGGTTGATGGGCCGTGCGATCGATGCGACGGGCATTCAATTCAAACTGCTCAATCGCAGCCGCGGTCCGGCGGTGTGGTCGCCGCGCGCGCAAGCGGACAAGAAGGTCTACGGCGCATGGGTGAAGCGGGCGCTCGATGCCGAGCCAAATGTCGAGTGGTTGATCGGCAAAGCCGGACGCGTGCTGGTCGTGGGCGGCCGCGTGGTCGGTTTGGCAATGGAAGACGGGGACGCATACGGCTGCGCCGCGCTCGTCATCACGACCGGCACGTTTCTCAACGGCCTGATACACATCGGGCCGGAGCAGCACCCCGCCGGACGCGCGGGAGAGCCGCCTTCCTGCGATCTCGCAACCTCGCTGAAGTCGTTCGGCTTCCAATGGGGACGGCTGAAAACGGGCACACCGCCGCGCCTCGATCGCGACAGCATCGACTTCGATCGCCACGTCGCACGCGGCGAATTCATCCTGGAACGCGGCGACGATCCGCCGGTGCCATTTTCGTTCTTGACCGCGCGCATCGAGCGCCCGCAGATTGCGTGCTATCTCCTCCAGACAAACGATCGGGTTCGCGATTTGGTGCGCGCCAACCTCGATCGTTCCCCGCTGTTCAACGGCCAGATCCGCGGCATCGGCCCGCGTTATTGTCCGTCGCTCGAAGATAAAATCGTCCGATTTCCCGCCAAGGAGCGGCACCAGATTTTCCTGGAGCCCGAAGGCCTCGACGCGCGCGAGATCTACGTCAACGGGTTCTCGATGAGCCTGCCGCGTGACGTGCAGGCGGATCTCGTGCATGCGTTACCGGGGCTGGAAGACGCCGTGCTTCTGCGCCCTGGCTACGCCGTCGAGTACGATTTCATCCAACCGACGGAGTTGACCCGGCGGCTCGAAACCAAACGGGTCGCGGGGCTATTTCTCGCGGGACAAATCAACGGGACGTCGGGATACGAAGAGGCTGCGGCGCAGGGGCTAATTGCCGGGACAAACGCGGCGCGGGTGGGACGCGGTGAATGCGGATTCGAGCTGCGCCGCGATGAGGCATACATCGGCATCCTCGTCGACGACTTGATCACGAAGGGCTGTCTCGAGCCGTACCGAATGTTCACGTCGCGGGCGGAGCATCGACTGCTCTTGAGGATCGATAACGCGGACCTGAGGCTGACGGCGAAGGCCCGCGAGGCGGGCCTTGTGGACGACGCCCGGTGGGACCGTTTCGTCGCGCGACGGAATCGCTTTGAAGGAAATCTCCAGCGGCTCGACCGAACGCTGGTCCGCGCCGCATCGGGAGAACGCGTGTCGGCAAGCCAGCTGCTCCGCCGACCGGAGGTGCGCCTCGAGCAGCTCAGGGCGAACGGAAGTGTGCGGCTCGACGTGGACGAATCGAACGACTCGTTTGATCTTGCGAGCGTGGAGACGGCCGTGAAATACGTCGGGTACTTAAAACGCCAGGAAAGCGAAATCGAACGGGCGCACAAGACCGAGCGGCGGGCTATTCCCCCCGACTTCCCGTTCGACCGCGTGCCAGGCCTTTCGCGCGAGGTGGTTCAGCGCCTATCTCAAGTGCGCCCAGACACGCTCGGGCATGCGTTGCGTATTCCGGGAGTGACGCCCGCCGCCGTCGCTGTGCTCTCCTCCTATGTCGGACGGCAGATGGCCTCCACGGAAAGGCCATGTGAGCCTGACATGAGATGAACTTAGCGCCGGACCTTGACGCCGTCGCACGTCACTCGGATCTTCCGCGCGTCGCCGAAGTTGACCAGGACTAAGCGGACATTTGATGCAACCAATTGCTGAACGGCGGAAGCCGCGAAGCGCAGCGTAGGTGGTAGGCGGCGGACTTGACGTTGACCAAGCGGACAGTCGAAGCAACCAA
>QHWL01000529.1:0-3549 GCA_003222555.1 Acidobacteriota bacterium
GACGTTGCAACCCGAAGTCCGACGGTGAACAAGCGATGGCCCGACTGAACGCAGCGGGATCTCGACAATCCGATTCGTCCAGTCTTCGGGCTGTGATCCCGTCCAAATCAACACGAGATCCTCAATGACCGGCAGCAGCTCAAGCCCAGGTCAAGTCATGCTTTTTCATTGGCAGGCTTCTGACGCGCTTCCCTGTGACCCGGAACACGGCGTTGACGATAGCTGGCGGGATCTGCGCCATCGCTTCTTCACCCACGCCTTCCAGCCAGTGATTGGTCTTGAAGAAGCGGATGTTCACCTCGCGTGGATACTCGCTCATGCGCGAGACCGGGAAGTCATGGAAGTTGCTCTGCTCCATTCGTCCTTCCTTCACCGTGAACTCTTGATGCATGACGTCGTTCCACCCCCACGCAACCTGTCCCTCGATCTGCTTTCTTACCGACAACGGATTGACGAAGCCAAAGCCCTCATCGAACGCAACGTCTACGCGTTCCAGACGGACGGCACCAGCCTTGCTGACCGACACGGTGCACACCACAGCGCAGACCGTGCAGACATCGGCTTCCTCCCGATTGTCGCGCCGATCGTCGATCGCGATGCCGCGAGCCCACCCTTCGGGCAGCGCCTTGCCCCATCCTGACATTTCGGCGACCATGTCGAGCGCCTTCAACCAGTCGTCTCTGAAGACGAAATCGTGACGCGAGATCAGCTCCCGGCGGTACTCGTAGGGATCCTTGCCCGCGGCGTGAGCCAACTCTTCGATGAAGCTTTCGACGAAAAACACGTTGGATGGACTGCCCGTCGCCCGTCGCGTGCTGCAGGGCACGTGGAAGTCGGCAAAATGATTGGACACACGAAGGTTGGGAACAAAGTAGCCTGGCACGAGTCCGCGGTCGGGGTTGGCGGCGCTCCGATCGGCGGCGGCACGCAAGTCCATGGCAATCGGATACCCGTCAGCGCGCAGGCCAGCACGCATCCGCGCAGCGCCCAACGCACGATAGGTCGTTCCGACCGACCAGTCCTCCTCGCGGGTCCACTGAAGCTTCACCGGCCGTCCCTTGAGCGCTTTGGCTACCATGACGGCCTGCTCGGCTTGCGGCCCGTTGCCGCTCCTGCCGAAGCCCCCTCCAAGATGCGTGGTATGGACGTACACATTCTCCTGGGGAATCCCGGCGATCTGTGAGGCGCTGAATCGCGTCTCCTGCGGGCTCTGGTCGCCGATCCAGAGATCCACGTGATCATCGGTCACGAGAGCGGTAGCGTTACCGGGTTCCATTCGCGCACGCGCCAGGTACGGCACGTCGTAGCTGGCCTCGATGATCTTGGCGGCCCCGCCCATCGCCTCCTCGACGTTACCCCGTTGATATAGCGCGCGCCCCGGCTCTTTCAACGCATCGACGAGTGCCCGCTGCATGTTTTCGGTGCTGAGGTGCGTATAGGCCGGATATGCCCACTCGATGGGCAAGGCGTCGAGTGCGGTCTTCGCGTGCCACCACGAATCGGCAATCACCGCGACCCCGCCGCTGAACTGGCGGTTGCGAATCAATCCTGCGTCAGGCTTGGGGAACCGCACAGCGGAATGAACGCCCGGCCTGCCCTTGATTGCGTCGAAGTCGTAGCTCTTGACGTCTCCGCCCCAGACTGGACACGCCTTGGCGCACGCGTACAGAGTACCCGGGACCTTCACGTCGATGGCGTAGACAGCCTGTCCTGTGACCTTCGACGGCACGTCGAGGTTCTTGCGCTCTGTTCCCATCAACGAGAACTCGTGAGGGCTCTTGATCTTGATCGTCGTTGGATGCGGATGCTGAAGCTGCGCCGCGCGCGCCGCTACTTGGCCATATCTCACAGTTCTTCCGGTAGCCGCGTGCGTGATGATGCTGTCCTTCGCGGCGAGCTCCGATATGGGGACGCCCCACCGCTCCGCGGCGGCCAGCAGTAGGCGTTCGCGCGCCTCGGCGCCGGCTAGCTGGTAGTAGTACAGGTTGTTCTTGACCGCTCCGCTCCTGTGCGTCGTCATACGACGATACACGCCTGACCAGCTAATCCTCTCGTTGGTCGCCGGCAGGTCGCCGGCTCCGCCCCCGCCGTGCGGATCGGTCGGAGCGGGCTTCGGCCCTGCCGGGTTCTTGAGCGTCCATTCCGGAGCCTTTTCCCTCGCGTCGCGATTCGCGGACGCATACTCGCCGCGCACCTTACTCCATTCGCACTGAAGCTCCTCTGCGATCATCATTGCGCAGGCGGTCCACACGCCTTGACCGAGCTCGGTCTGGCCGATGCGAATCGTTACGGTATCGTCGGGGGCGACGACGATCCAGGCATTGATTTCGGGAACCGAAGGCTCTCGGTACCAGGGTGCGGCAGAGGTCGTCACTTCCACCGCATCGGCCCGGCGCGGCCACCCGAAACCGACGACCAGCCCGCCACCGACTGCGGCCGTTGTGATGAAAAACTGACGGCGATCTATCCCCACCTTCTCGACATGGGCCGTCATCGCCTCCGAGACCGTCTTCTTCGGTGTCATCGTTTCTCCTCCACGGCGCCCGACGCTGAAGCGGACATCAACGCCGCTGCCCGGTGAATCGCTTGGCGAACACGATGATAGGTGCCGCATCGGCACGCGTTGGTCACACCGGTATCGATGTCGGCGTCAGTAGGAGCCGGCGTGCGTTGGAGAAGCGCCACCGCGGCCATGATCATCCCGGACTGACAATAACCGCACTGCGGTACGTCAAGCTCCTTCCACGCAAGCTGCACCGGGTGCGTCCCATCGACCGACAGCCCTTCGATGGTGGTGATCTTGGTGCCGACGGCGGCTTTGACCGGAATGGAGCACGAACGAACGGCTCGGCCGTTCAGGTGCACCGTGCACGCCCCGCACTGAGCGATCCCGCAACCGTACTTGGTACCCGTGAGATCGATCGCGTCACGAATAGCCCAGAGAAGGACGTACTGAAACCCATTAACGGTAAGAGGGAAAGCCATGACAGATCCTCCTCAGCAACCGCCCTGGCCGCCGATCTCCGTTCGTATCTTGCACCTCGTTCGTGTATCTTCTCACCATCGCCGCAGGGACGATAGAAAATATTAGGCAAACGCCGAGGAGGGCGCGGCGCAAACGGTCACATCCATGGTTTGGCGAATTTGAACATATACTGACCAATCGGGAGCAAAAGTTATGAGAAAAACGACAGTGCTATTGTTGGTTCTCGTAGCAGTGGCGCCGGTGGCCGCTCAAAAGCTGGAGAAAATCAATCCGCCTGGACTTTCGAAACCCGCATCGGGGACCTACACGCAAATCGTTAGAGCAGGAAACCTCCTCTTCATTGCCGGCCAGACCGGGACGAATTTTGAAGGGAAAGTCGTTGGGCCTGGAATGAAAGAGCAAGTGGACCAAGTGTTCGCAAACCTGCTGACAGCATTGAAAGCTCAGGGAGCAGACTTCAGCCGAGTGGTCAAAATGACTACCTACGTGACCAGCATTGCCGAATTTCGGGCCCCGGATGTCGCTGCTGTGCGAGCCAAGTATGTGGGCTCGAATCCCCCGGC
>QHWL01000529.1:3616-4720 GCA_003222555.1 Acidobacteriota bacterium
CTTAAGACTTGAGCCGCCGCCCAGCGGGTCCGGGCAGGGCTCGATAAAAGCGCGAGCCCTCCGCAATGTCATCGAAACCGTCACCCCGTTCCTCAGGTATTCCGATAAGTAGGTTTTTCGATGCCCGCACCACATTTGGATTCGTCTCGTACTGGTTAATTGCCTTCTCAAGATCGAGGCCGGACATAGCTGGACTCGGTAAAGGTCCGGATCCCCAAGAGATCGTTCCAAAATGAAGGCTCCAACCTCAGTGTTGACTTCGTGCACCAGCAGTCGCGGCGTTCCGGGTTTCGAACTGCACCAGCAACTGGTCCGGAAGGAACAACTGCTGAGCCTGGAGCTAGCTCGAAATGACAGTGGTTGAAGTCAAAAGAAGAAGGATTGACACGAAAACTCGACGTCCGATCATCATTGGCGCTCCTTGTAACCGCTTTAGTGCCAAGTTTACTTTGCTCGCCCAGCGACGGTGTTTGATCGTCAGAAGCAAGAACGTTCCCCTTACCAGCCCGGCCTGGATCGATCCGCTCCTAAGAGCGGAATCAAAGGCGAACGGACATAATATAAACAGGCTTAGACGAAACCGGCTTTAATGCGCACACTTCGAAAATGCCCTTTATTTTTCCGCGGAAGTTTAGACCGGAGGGCAATGTCACATGCCTACTTATGCGATGTCCGTACATGTGCTTTTTGGAGACGGGCACCCTCAGAGTTGCTTTGACGCTCGGTGCTTTAAGCCATTGCGCTCACGTCCTTTCTTAATCCGGCTTATCGGCACGCACAAGCCGCGGGGCTTTATTTTTCCTTTGTGAGGAAGGCTCAGCGAGCGGTTCCTTCAGCCGAATGGTTGAAGCCTTCAGCCATTTGGCTGAAATTTTTGAATTTCGGCTTGCGGAATTCTGTTTGCGCTTGGAGGCGCCGCTGAACAAAAAACTTTCCGGTCGCGGAAGAGGTGGTGATGGCTGCAGGAACTTTTCGCGGATGTTTCAAAAGGCATACACGCCTGCGGAAACTTTTTTCGGACGGCGAAAATGTTTCGCAGGTCTGCAGGAACTTTTTTCGGACGGCGAAAATGTTTCGCAGGTCTGCAGGCTTTTTGCGGATGGC
>QHWL01000530.1:0-3046 GCA_003222555.1 Acidobacteriota bacterium
AACATACACACCCCACGATTGGATCTGGGTGTGCGGGTTCGCGGGCGCGCCCGCGATGATGCCGTCGTAATCCAGAGGGAAGCGCTGCGCTTCCATCAATGCCTGTCTTCCTCCCGTTGAGCATCCGTTCCAATAGGAATACCGCGAATTGGTCCCGTAAAATGCAGTGATGATCGCTTTTGCCTTAACGGTCATCTCGTGTACGGCTCGATGCCCAAAATCTATGAGCTTCTCCGGATGAGCCAATGCGAAGCTGGCGCTTTCGCCAACGTGTCCGGTATCGGTGGATGCTGTCGCATAACCGCGTTTCAGCGCCTGAGCCATCCCACGCTCGACGCCGTCGCTTCCCACGGTGTAAGTAATGGATCCCGGCCAGCCACCGTTGCCCACGGCCTGGAATTTGTTGTTCCAGTTTGCCTGAGGCATCCAGACCTCAATCTTGATGTCCGAGTCACTGGACGGTTTCAATGTTGCAGCCACCCGGCAGAACGCGGGCAGCTCTTTGAATGTGGGATTCGGCGCCGCTGCTCCCTGTCCGGTGGCTGGCAGCGAAAACGCTCCAACGGCGACCGACTGCGACAGCGTGATTGTCGTGTTTGGCAGCGACAAGGCCAGCAAGCTTTCGCATGTTGTCGCAGCCTGCGATTGGGACGTGAGGAACAGAACCACCAAAGGGCTGAAACCGCAGCTTCGCAGGTTCATGATGTCACTCCTGAAGACGATGATTGTTGCTTCCCGTCCGCTCAGCTTCACGAATCGTAGAACCTCGAATGCCTTTCCCGCAGCCAGCGACTCGGTGCGTCGGTCACTCAGCGCGAGCCTCTCGCCATGTGCCGCTTCAACGAGCGCCCCTGGTTCGACAAAGCGAAACAGCGACTCCAACGACCGCAGGCTGACGAAAGTGGTTGGCGTGACCGCTGGAGTCGACGCGGATGGTATCTGTAGGACGACGCTGAGAACACCACCGGACCTCAGCCACGCGTGGAAGCAGCAAGGGCCACTCCACATACTCCAAGACGAGTCCGGCGTGCACTAGATCGAACGCCTCACGCTCGAGCACGACCTCCGTTGGATCGGCGCATCGGATGTCAAGTTCAAAACCAGGATTCGGAAACCGTTCGCCGAGCCGAAGCAGATACGCCGGATTCAGGTCGACGACGGTAACGCGAGAGGTTACTTTCGGATTGACGTGCTCCAGTCCGTTGCCTGTTGAGCAGCCCAGCACGAGCACGGTCCGCGGTCTAATAGACTCCAGAGCATCGCCCAATAGCCGACTGAGCACCGGTCGCTGATTGACCGTCGGACTGCTCATATGGCCGACATAGTCGACCTCGGGAATGTCGAGCCACGGATTCGTCATCTTCGTCGTGTTGCCCTGACGGTCTAACGCATTGGCGCTCACCCGCGGCGCCACGCACCGCTCTCTCGGATCACCCGAGCCCCTCCCGCGGCGCCGACGGGTGCAGCACCTTGTTGGGCCGCGCCCGGCTTCGCTATTCGATCCAGGCGGCAAACTCTGCGAGCGCCGCTTCCTCCGACAGGCTTCGGGCAACGGCGCGGACGCTCGCCGGAACCCAATCTGGGAAGGGGACTTCTTTGGTCACGTGACGTCCCGAACTCGTGTGAACCTCGCGCACCTGCGCAAGGTGATCTGATGGAAGGTGGCCTGCCGCTCGGACCAGAGCAGGCCACAACCGCCGATGGACAAAGGTGACCTTGCCCCTGATGAGTCGACACACAAGGACATCGTCGCTCTCGCGGACAGCTCGCGTCACCGCGAAGATCTGATGACTTTTCGGATGAGACCACCAGCTACCCCGAACTGGCTCTCCAGCTATGACCTCAGCAAGCGACGGGACCGGCCCTCGCGCGGCCTCGAGTACGACACCGTGCTCACGAATGAAAGCGAGAGCTTGGCCTGAAGTCATCGGCACGTTCTCATTCCGTCGGCCCAACGGCCAGCGTTCACCAGCGGCCGCTCATGATCGCATCGGCGGCCGTCTGGTGCAACGCGTGTTAGACCGCAACACAGACTCGCTGCTGGACGGAATTCGTCACGCTCGCTGCCATCGATTCAGCTGCTCCGCCACGGATTGAGCTACAAGCGCACGAGCTTCATGACGCGGTACTCCCCGGGCCAGAAGCTCGTCGTACTGTGTGTGCACGTGCCGTGTATGAGCCTGCACCGCGAGATCGACGGCCTTCGGGTCAAGCTCTTTAGCCGCGGCAGTACGACCAACCCGGCCTGAATATTTCTGGCAGGCGTGTTCGGCGACCACCCGTTGCTCGTCAGGCGGACACCCGGGAAACAATTCCCCGACGCGGTGCGCGAACGCGCGGACGTATTCCATATCCAGTTCCTGCCGATGTTCGGCCGCGCGCTCGCGAGCCAGTCGACGAGCCTCGGCGTCGGACAAACACTCCCGTTCGGCCCGCGCGAGCGCTTGTTCTTCCACCAACATACCCTGCCGTTCGTACCGCTTGCGAGAACGGCTGAAACGAACCACCACTGCCCGGAGCGTCGAGTGGCGGCTGGCTCGTCGCGTGAGCGCAGCGTCTCCGCGTCCAAGGAACACCAGGTGATCGAGATCGGCGCACGACATGCATAGTGGCCGCTGCGCTTCCATACGAAGAAAGCGCCCCTTCCCGAGCTCGTCGCCACACTCTGCGCAGGCGGAGTCACTGACGATCCAGAAGACAACAATCTCGTCTTGTCGAGACGTTTTCGCCCCTCTCGGGACCGTGCTCACGGATGTGGGGTTTGTATCCATCGGTGAATTGGCGGTCTAACGTGCGAAATGAGCCGCGGCGCTCAGTGTTTTAGGCGCCGTCGGCTCCAGTTGCTTGTTAGCCCGCCCTTCGGCGATGCCCGCGTGCGCGCAAGGGCTGTTTCTTGCGGGGGCGTGCCGCAATCGCGGACCGCAACTGGGCGTTCACTTTTCCCGCGGAGTTGAATACCGATGCAACATCCGGTTCGAGGACCACTGCGACGACGGGGCGATTCATCTGAGACGCAAAGCGATTCGGCTTTGCACGCGAGTAGTCA
>QHWL01000530.1:3070-5060 GCA_003222555.1 Acidobacteriota bacterium
ATCAGGTCGAGGATTCCGTCTTTTTGTTCTTTTCATAGTCTTGTCGCTCAATTGGCGTGGCCTTTCGAGCGCCGATGATTCGCGTCCTGCGGTCACGTTCGGTGAAGCTCACGACGAGCAGTCGTTGCCGTGCCGACTGGCCGATGATGAGTTCCCGTCGTTCGCGATCTGAATGATCAGGATCATCGAAAATGCTGGCGAGAGGATCCGCGAAAACCGTCAATGCCTCTTCGAAGGCGATGCGGTGTTTCTTGACGTTCTGTTTCGCCTTGTCCGCGTCCCATTCGAACTCCGGTGTCATCGAGTTGTTCAGAGCCTACCATGATCCCTTCGTTTGTCGTTGTGAAGCGGGCTAACGTGTTGCGCTTCAGCCGCGCCGCTTCACGATCGCGCCAAGCGGCGTCGGCTGCAAGCGCTGGTTAGCCGGCATGTTACCTATGTTCCCAGTTGCATCTGCCGCCCGAAGAATGAAAAGAGAATGAGGCCGATCAGCATAAACCCGCAGACTAGCTGCAAGACCAGCAGCGCAGGTGTAATCTCAGTCACCGAGCGGCCGGGCTTAAGCACCCACGCCTGAACGGTCTCAGACCGCTGCGATGCGAAAGCCGCCGCAAACACGAGCGCGACGGCCAAAAGCACAAACGGCCCAGGCGCCTTCGGTGGATTCCACGGCACAAAACCATCGAGAAGGAAGAGCATGTTCCACGCGACCACGATCGAGATAATCGGCGTCCACCGAACGGGGATTCCCGTCCGGTTCCGGAGAGCAGTTCTCGAGGCCTGAGGCAGAAACCCGGCGACACGGATCTCGTCGAGAAGACGTTCCGGCTTGCGAAAACACCAGAACACGATCTTTTCAGGGTAGTCGGCCCGCGAATGCAAGACGCGAACGCCACCCCCAAAAAATGGAATGGAGCCGTAGAGCTCCAACGCGACGACTTGGTCAGGTGTGAACGTGTATGTACCAAGCATCATCGCGGAGATCGAGAGCGTGACTCGCGACACCGAAAGCTTTGCCAGAGGCCAACTCGCGTTCGCCCAACCGATTCGAACACCACCCGTGACGGTAATGGTTTCGTGCATGCGATTCTTGTCCGGCTAACTTCTCTTGGAGTAGACTGCTCGCTGGCTTCGCGGCCATCCGCGACAGTCCGCGAGCGATCCTCCTAACCGCATGCTTCTGTGCGCGCGGATCTTAGCACGGCTACCTCTGTCAGCGACGGCGAACCTGGTTGGCCGCGAGCGCGGCGTTGGACGCCGGCGGTCGCGGCGACACGAGCGTTTGGAGTCACCATCGCGCAGCCGTCAACTCCGGCCCAGGCGGAGGAACCGAGTTTCCTGCGCCGAGTGCGCCAAGTCGGGACCATCCAATGCATCCGGGTCCGCGAATACAGTCGTTGCCTCGGTGAATGAGACGCCGTGCTTTCGTTCGTCGCGGCCTTCTGCGCGTCCCATTCGAACACAGTTTAGTATATACGTAAATTACGGTGGCGCGGAACTCAATCCGGTCTCAGGAATCCGCGTGGTCTTCGCCCGGCGGGGCGAACAGATGCTTGAAGAACCTTTCTGGCGAGTTGAGAAAGTCCCGGGTGATGAGGAAGTGCTTCGTGTCGCGATACCTGATCTCCTGAATGCCCTCGCCGTCGAGGTCGAAGAGGACCGCACCGGGGTAGCCGAGAAGAATGGGCGAGTGAGTCGCGATGAGGAACTGCGCATGCCCAGGCTTCTCGAGATCGTGAACGATCTTGAGAAACGATAGCTGACGTTGCGGCGAGAGCGCCGCTTCGGGTTCGTCCAGGATGTAAATGCCCTGCTCAAAACGATTAGAGAAGAGGGATATGAACGACTCTCCATGCGATTGTTCATGAAGAGATCTGCCACCGTAAGCTCGGAGATCCGAGACTTGCTCGATATAGGTCGCAAAGTTGTAGAAGCTTTCGGCGCGCATGAAGAACCCTTCGGTCACTTTCGGCCGCCAGGACAACCTGAG
>QHWL01000530.1:5072-5376 GCA_003222555.1 Acidobacteriota bacterium
GTCCCCGAAAGTTGCGCGGTGATGATCGCGGTTGCCGCCTTCGGGATTGAACCCGCAGCACTCGGCGAGCGCTTCAAGAAGTGTGGATTTGCCCGTACCGTTCTCACCGACGAAAAAGGTGACCTTGCTGCGAAATGTCAAGTCGATCGCATGACCGAACGCAGGGATGGTGAACGGGTATCTCGTGGCGTCGACCTTCTCCGGCAGGCTCTCGATTCGGTGGAGAAAGGGAGCGCCTGCCGCTGTTCGTGGCACGGTCGCCCGTCTTCTGGACTTCATGACTCAACTATGGCACGGGGCCGCC
>QHWL01000531.1 GCA_003222555.1 Acidobacteriota bacterium
CATCAACGCCATCATGTTCCCGCTTCGCCACAAGAGCGTGGTGTCGATGCGGAAGATGCAGGAAATTCAGCCCGAGGTCAAAGCGATTCAGGATCGGTACGCAAAGCTCAAGACAGCCGATCCCGCGAAGCAGAACATGAACAAGGAGCTGATGGCCCTGTACCGGGAGCGCGGGGTGAACCCGGCGAGCGGCTGCGTGCCGATGCTGCTGACAATGCCGGTGCTGTTTGCGTTCTACTCGCTGCTGACGACGGCGATCGAGCTGCGCGGGGCGCCGTTTGTCGGCTGGATTCACGACCTTTCGTCGCACGATCCGTTGTACATCACGCCGGTGGCCATGGGCCTCAGCCAACTGTGGCAACAGCGAATTAGTCCGGCGACGGGCGTCGATCCTGCGCAGCAGAAGATGATGATGTTCATGCCGGTGCTGTTTACCGGCATGTTCCTCTGGGCGCCGTCGGGCATCGCGCTTTACTGGCTGATGAGCAACCTGTGGGGCATCGGCCAGCAGTACTTGACCAACTATTTGATCGGGCCGCCGCATGTTCGCACGATGCGTCCACCCGCCGAGCGCCGGATGAAGCGCGTCGGCGGATAAGCAAGACGGAGGCGGCCGCGCGAGGGAGTCAGCGCCATGCCAGACGCCGCGCAATCCATCGTGGACTTTCTTACCCGGCTCACAGCCGCGCTCGGCGTGAACGCCACGGTCAACGTCGAAGAGACGGCGGCTGGCCCGAGGATCAATCTCGCGGGTGAAGAGGCGGAAATTCTGGTGCGTCATCGCGGCGAGCCTCTCAAAGCGCTGCAGCACGTCGTGGATATGGCGTACGGACGCACGTTGCCCGACGACCAGAGGGTGTTTGTGGACGCCCTCGAGTACCGCAAGGGGAAGGACGCCGAACTGCGGCAAATGGCGAAGCTTCTCGCCGAGAAGGTGAAACAGACCGGCCTCGATCAGCAGCTTGGACCGCTCAATCCCTACGAACGCCGCATCGTCCATCTCGCGGTTGCCGAGCTTCCTGGCGTCACGACTGAAAGCGTTGGCGACGCGTTTTCGAAAACGGTTCTGATCTCCTTGCGCAAGTAGGCCCGGGCCTTTTCGACACCACGAACGCGGTGTCCGGCTTGAACGTGCGGATTTCCGCGAGCAGGGCGTGTTTTCCACTACTGACACCATCGTCGCCATCGCGACGCCGCCGGGGCGCGGCGGCATTGGTGTGGTTCGTTTGAGCGGTCGCGACGCTCACGAGGTGGCGCGCCGATTGATTACACACCAGGGCGCGCTCGAACCGCGGCACGCGACGTTCACGCTGGTCCGGCTGAAGCCGGACTCTACGTACCGGACGCCGGACACCACGCCCCAGACGCCGGGTACTGATTCGTACGTAGTGTCCGGCTTTAGCCGGACGCACACCGATGCTCGGACCGACATCGACGCGATCGATCAGGTGGTCGCCACGTATTTTCCCGCGCCGGCGTCGTACACCGGCGACGATGTCGTGGAGCTGAGCGCGCACGGAAGCCCGGTCGTGCTGCGCGGGATCGTGACCGCGGCGATGGATAGGGGCGCCCGGCTTGCCGAGCCCGGCGAGTTCACACTGCGGGCGTTTCTGAACGGGCGGATCGATCTCATGCAAGCCGAAGCGGTCGCCGATTTGGTTGACGCGGTCACCCCGCTGCAGGCTCGTGCGGCCTTCGATCAGTTGCAAGGCACGCTCACGCGCGCGATTGGCGAGATCGACGCGGCGCTGTTCGACCTCATCGCCCGTCTCGAGGCATCGGTCGATTTTCCCGAGGAGGGATATCACTTCGCCGATCCGCTCGCGCTGGTCGGTTCGATCGACCTGTTGATCGCGCGGTCGGCGTCGCTGCTCTCCGGCGCGCGGCGTGGGCGGCTGGTTCGCGAAGGGTTCCAGATTGCGATCGTCGGCAAGCCCAACGTCGGCAAATCGAGTTTGTTCAACGCGCTGGTCGGCGCCTCTCGCGCGATTGTTACCGACATACCCGGCACGACCCGCGATCTGGTCACTGAGCTCGTGGATCTTGACGGCGTGCGCGTGACGCTCGTCGACACGGCGGGCCTTCGCGCAACGCGCGACATCGTCGAGGTCGAAGGCGTTGAGCGCGCGAGACGCGCGCAGAGCGTCTCAGATTTGATACTCGTGGTATTAGATCGGTCTCATCCCTTGGATGATGCCGATCGCGACATAGTCTCTCAAACAGTTGAATATAAACGGCTTATCGTTGAAAATAAAGCCGATCTGCCGGCCGCCTGGAATTCTGTTTTGAAGGAAGAGAACCAGGCAGTTTCGGCGACGACGGGCGTGGGCCTGGACGCGCTTCGCCAGCGCATCGCGAAAGCTCTTGATATCGAGCCGCTGACCGATCGCCCCGAAATCACGAACATCCGTCACATCGTGCTCGTCGAACGAGCGCATGAGGCCCTCGTTCGTGCCCGCGCCGCGGCAAGCCCGGACGGTGACAGGCTCTCGGAGGAATTCGTGCTGGCCGATCTGCAGCAGGCGCGAGCGGCGCTCGAGGAGGTTTCCGGCCGGCGCGCGCCCGACGATCTGCTCGCGCACATCTTCTCGCGCTTCTGCATCGGCAAGTG
>QHWL01000522.1 GCA_003222555.1 Acidobacteriota bacterium
TGCAGCGCCTATCTCACGGCGACCCACCCGAAAATGACTTCCGGAGCGGACATTCACTGCGGCGTCTCCGTGGACCAGGTTGCAGCCAGCGAGCTCGGTAGGCGCACCCAGCTTCCCTCCCTGGAAATCGGATTGGAGATACCGATGGTGGGCGCCTGCGAGTCGGCCTACAGCTGTGTGTACTACAACACCATCGCGTGGAAGAATCCGGCCACACCGCTGCCGATGGAAAACCGCCCGCGCGCGGTGTTCGAGAGACTGGTTGGCGACAGCACCGATCCGGTCGAGCGGGCTGCCCGCATCAAAGAAAACCGGAGCATCCTCGACCTCGTCTCCCAGGACCTGAGGCGGCTGATGCGGTCGGTTGGAGAATCTGATCGGTTGAAGCTCGATCAATATTCCGACGCGGTTCGCAGCGTCGAGCAGCAGATCCAGGTGGCGGAACAGCAGTCGCCGAGGGAGCTGCCGGACATGCAGAAACCCATTGGGATACCGGAACAGTTTTCCGATTATGCCAAGCTAATGATGGATCTGCAGGTGCTGGCATTTCAGGGTGACATGACGCGGGTCGGCACATTCATGGTCGGTCACGAGATGGGTGGCCGGGCATACCCGGAGCTGGGCTTCGGCGACCAGCATCATTCATTGACGCATCACCAGGGCGACACGGCCAAGATCGCGAAGGTCCTCCAGATCAACATGTTTCATGCGAGGCTGTACGGCTATTTCCTGGAACGGCTGCGGTCTGTGCCCGACGGCGACGGGTCGTTGCTCGATCATTCGCTGCTGATGTACGGCAGCCCTTTGAGCGACGGCAATATGCATCTCTACAAGAATCTCCCGGTTCTACTGGTTGGCGGAAACGCTACGGGTATCCAGGGTGGTCGCCACCTCGCGTATCCGGAAAACACGCCGATTGCGAATCTGTACCTGACATTGCTGGACAAGCTGGGAATTCACCTCGAGAGCTTTGGCGACAGCACGGGCAGGCTCGATCTATGAAGTCGCTCGCACGTATGGTCCTGGCAATTCTTGTGTCTGTGATGCTGCCTGCCGCGTCGAGCGCGGATGTGCGTTTGCTCGATGCGGTCCTGAAGCGCGACAAAAACGCCGTCCAGCAGCTGTTGAAGAATCACGTGGACGTCAATGCCGCTCAGCCCGACGGGTCGACTGCACTGATGCTGGCGGCTGAACGTAATGACGTGGAGATCGCCGACCTTCTCATACGAGCGCGGGCGAAGGTCAACGCGACGAATGAATACGGCGGCACCGCGCTCTCTGTGGCCTGCGCGGGCGGCAATCTTGCCTTGATCAGGCTGCTCCTGGACGCACACGCGGATCCGAACGCGCCGCTCCGGTCGGGTGAGACGCCACTGATGACCGCCGTCGACAACGGGAACCGCGACGCCGCGAGTCTGTTGCTCGACCATGGCGCGGACGTGAACGCACGAGAAACCAACGGCGGTCAGACGGCGCTCATGTGGGCGGCCGCCAACCGATCGCCCGACATCGTCCGGCTGCTCGTCGACCACGGCGCCGATCCTCGCGCCCGTTCGAAGCGTGGCTTCACTCCGCTGCTGTTCGCCTCGCAGCAGGGAGACGTCCAGTCGGGGCGTCTCCTGCTGCAGGCCGGCGTGGATGTGAACGACCGCAGCAGCACCGACCGCAAGACCGCGCTGATGGTCGCCGCCGCGAGCGGCAACAGGGCATTCTCGGTCTTTCTCCTGGAGAAGGGCGCCAATCCCGATCTGAGCGACGACGGTGGCTTTACCGCGTTGCACTACGCGGCGTCGGACAAGGACGGCGCCGACATCGTGCGAGCGCTCCTCATGCACGGCGCCCATCCCAACCTCCGGACCACGAGGGATTCACGGGAGTACGTCTATGCTGGCGTGAACCTCACAGGAGCGACGCCTTTATTTCTTGCCGCATCGCGCGGCCATGTCGAGACCGTCCGCGCGCTCGTCGCCGGCGGCGCGGATCCGTTCATCACGACAGACAACGGAACTGCTCCCCTGCACGTGGCCACGTGGGGAGGCAGTCCCTATTTCAGGGACTGGACCGAGGACGAGAAGAAGAATCTGTTCGACATCACGAAGCTGCTGGTGGAGCTGGGAAGTAATGTCAACTCGGTCGGAGAGCACGGATGGACTGCTCTCCACGGAGCCGCCTACAAGGGAGTGGACGGCGTGGTCCGGTTTCTCGTCGAACACGGCGCACGGATGGAGGTGTTCGACGAGTACGGGCAGACGCCATTGAGCATCGCCAACGCCGTGATTACGGTCGGCAGCAAGGACGCGTACTATCAAAGCTCACGCGTCGTCCGAAAGAGCACATCCGATCTGTTGTTGAAACTCGGGGCCAGGCCCTTGTCCCAGTCGGGCGTCCAGATACTGGATCTGTTCTACAAGCAGCCGTAACGGGAAAGGCCTGGCCGACGGTCAAGAGCACATTTTGTGATCGGACCATTCAGACGTCGCAGTTCGCGGCCGTCCAGTTTGGCTACCGGATCTACTTCATCGTAAAAATGTTTGGAGCCGCAGGACTCTGTAGCATCACGGCACTCCTGGCACTTCCGATCACACGCCTCGAAAGTATGCGGGAGCGCCGCGCCTTCTGGTCCGGGCTGAATATCTTGTGCGCTTTGACGATCCTGGTGGGAGCCGCGCTGATGCGAACGGTCTTCAAGGCAAGTCCGTGAATAGTCTGGGTCGCTCGACAGCCACGCCTCGCATCGACTAAGCTGCTTGGCTAATTAAGGTCAGCGCGGATGGGTAA
>QHWL01000523.1:0-973 GCA_003222555.1 Acidobacteriota bacterium
CCACTTAAACCAGTCGGGCCGACTTGCCCCACGGGCCCCTGAGGACCGGCCACGCCGGTTTTGCCAGTTGGACCAGCCGGGCCGAATGATCCCACGGGTCCCTGAGCACCAGTCGCGCCGGTTGGCCCCGTCGCTCCGGGGACTCCCTGCGGTCCCCTGCTATTGACCTGGATGAAGAACTCATTCGCGCTGCAATCGGAGTTACCTCGCGCGACCCGCCAGGCGCCCGATGCCGAGTTGTAGCACGACGGAACGAGCGCATCCGGACCCAGCTTCGGCACCTTCGCTGGCGGCTTACCGTTGTTGCCTTGATTTGAATCCCTATTCTGGCCAGCGTGGCCAGTAAGAGTTGATATCGCCACGATGGCCGCACAAATGCCGCCTTGGATGGTGCGCCTCAGAGAAAGTGATGTCGACATCAAGAGCTGCAGTCCTTTCTGACCGCGCTAGGCAAGACGGAGGAAGTGCGACGAGCTTGTTTTGTAAGACAACAAAAGACTATGAAGTCTGTAGAATGACATTGACTCCGATTGATAGTTCTCCCTCGTCACCACGCCTGGTTGAGCAAGGGGGCGGCCAAATTGAGCTTGCTCCCTAATGACATCATTTAAGTCACTTTGTTGCAATGGTTTACAGTTCGGCTTCTGGAACGAGGCGTCGAGCCGGCAAGACGGGGCACTTGTTCAGTTCTGAACCGACCGCCACAGTGGTGCACGAGCACTCGGTAAGAATTGCTAATGTTTACGTTCAAAACCGCTCACTTGCCCCATACCGAGACACGTGCTCGTTTATGAGACAGAATTGGGCGCGCTTTCGGAGCGCAGGAGATGGCTACGCCGCCACACGCTCCCGGCGGGAGGCTCGGATAACGCGAAGAAACGCGAGCTCGAAGCCCACACCTTATTCTTATGCCATCGCGGTCTACTGCGGTCGGCAGTACTCACGAGCGATTGGAAGCGCCCGAATCCGTATG
>QHWL01000523.1:1042-4080 GCA_003222555.1 Acidobacteriota bacterium
CGGCCCGCTGCTTCATCTGTTTCAGGAGCGTTTCCACCCAAATCGACTGACGAACTCTGTACTTAAACGTCCAGGATAGAACACTATGTCGGAGAAGATGGACCAGCAACGCTTTCGTAATTTCGATAACCATCACCGTTACAGCAACTTACGGCCCATGAACAAATGGCTGGGGTGGCCAACTCCTTGCTTTCCGGTTGCCCCATATGAATCTTTCCTCTTCCCAGCTGAACATCAGATGGAAGGCCGTCTGGGGTTCGAAACGAACGTTTGCCGGCGCCCTGCTCCTCATCGTCTTCACTGTGACTGGATTCCCTGCGAACGCGATTGCCGACGGCCGGCACGCTCGCCGCGCAGAGCGGGCCGAACCCGGCGTGCGAGGCGCCAATGTTCAGGGTTACAAGCTCGACAAGGAACTGACCCAGCGGTCCAAACAGAATCTGTGGCAGACGACGCGCGTGATTGTGACGCTGCAGCCGGGGGCGCAACTGCCAGCCGAATACCAACGGTTCGCGAAGCGCTTCGGAAAGCTCGGCATCATCAACGGGCAGGTCGTCGATGTGCCCAACGGCATCCTCAGGCAGCTGTCGGCACATCCATCGGTGTTCAACGTTCATTACGATCGGCCGATGGCGAAATTCAACTATCGCACGTCTCTCACCGTTGGCACGCGCGCCGTTCACGAGATGCTGGGCCTCACAGGCGCCGGCGTCACCGTGGCGGTCCTCGATTCGGGCATCAGCACCTGGCATGACGACCTCACCAATCGTTCGAGCACGCTGTATCCCTACGGCGATCAGCGAGTGGCGGGTTTCGTGGACTTCGTGAACGGCCAGTTGGCGCCCTACGACGACAACGGTCACGGCACCCACGTTGCCGGAATCATCGCAGGAAACGGTTACGACTCACACGGTCAAAAGAGTGGGGCCGCTCCCGAAGCGAGCCTGGTGTCGCTGAAGGTTCTCGACGCCAACGGCAACGGCACGATCAGCACCATCATCTCCGCTCTCGAGTGGGTGCTCGCAAATCACTCGGCGTACAACATTCGGGTCGTCAACTTGTCGGTGGGCGCCGCAGTCAACGAGTCGTACTGGACCGATCCGCTGACGCTCGCGGTCAAGCGCGTCGTCGACGCGGGCGTGGTGGTCGTGGCGGCCTCAGGCAATTTCGGGAAGAACAGCGTCGGGCTGCCGCAGTATGGCGGCATCAGCGCGCCGGCCAATGCGCCGTGGGTGATCACCGTGGGTGCGTCGAGCACGAATGGCACGCCGGACCGCGCCGACGATACAGTCGCGACGTTCAGCTCGCGAGGTCCGACCTATCTCGACTGGACTGCAAAACCGGACCTGATCGCGCCCGGCACGGGCACAATATCACTCTCCGCACCCGGGAGCACGTTCGAATGGACGAAATCTCCGTTTCTCCTGCCAGGGTCAGTGGGCACCGCATCGATGCCGTATCTCAGCCTGAGCGGCACGAGCATGGCTGCGCCGGTCGTGTCGGGCGCCGTCGCCCTGATGTTGCAGGCGAATCCGAACCTCACGCCCAACGCCGTCAAAGCGATCCTTCAATACACGGCGCAGGAGTATCCGGGCTACGACGGGTTGACGCAGGGCGCCGGCTTTCTCAATGCCGTTGGCGCCGTGCGGCTCGCACGGTTCTTTGCGACGGCTCAGCCTGGCGACCCGTATCCAGTGCAGAGCATGTGGAGCAAGCACATCATCTGGGGCAACCACAAGCTGACAGGGGGCGTGCTCACGCCGGCGGCCAACGCGTGGGACCTCGGCACGATCTGGGGCGTTGCCAAAACGGTTGCCGGCCAGAACATCGTCTGGGGCACGGCCCTCGCGACTGACAACATTGTCTGGGGCACCGCACTGGGCTCTGACAACATCGTGTGGGGCACAGCGCTGAGCGCCAGCAACATCGTCTGGGGCACCGCACTGGGCTCCGTCAACATCGTGTGGGGCACCGACTGCGGTGGCGCCGACTGCGCCAACATCGTGTGGGGTACGGTCGATGTCGCCGACAACATCGTCTGGGGCACCGCCCTGGGCTCCGACAACATCGTCTGGGGCACCTCCTCCGACAACATCGTCTGGGGCACCGCGGCGGCCGACGACAACATAGTCTGGGGGACCGCGAGCAGCGCGAACATGCTGCCAGGATCCGCCGACGCCGCGACGCAAAGCGCGGCTGGCGCATTCGACTTGCTGAGCGACGAGCAGGTTTTGGCGTTGGCGGCGACGCCGGCGACGACCGCCAACGGAGGATTGGAGCCGACACTGGAGAGCACGCCGATGGTCATTGAAGTCGATTCGACCATCATGCCGACCGGTGATCAGGTGATCGCGCTTGATGCCACGTCGTTTGTTTTTGCGGTCGCGGCGCCGCCAACCGCGATCACTCTGGATGCAGCAAGTCCACCGGTAGTACCAGTCACGCCGAGCGTAACGATCGCTCTTCCCGGTGGAGGTCTTTAACCATGGAAAAGATGCCATACCGCCAGGAACTGGACGCGCACGCATTTCAGGAACCGATCGGACGAGTCATCGGCGCCGACTGGCAGCGCGGCCTGCCCGTGCTGAACGGAACGGTGGTCACACTGCGCGAGCTGCGCACCTCCGACGCGAAATCGCTGTTCGCGATGCTGACGCCGGAAGAGGTCTCGCGTTTCATCTCGCCGCCACCGTCAACGGTTGAAGGCTTCAAGGGCTTCATCGCGTGGACGCTGCGGCAGCGCACGGCCGGCACGTATGCGTGCTTCGCCGTCACGCTGAAGGGATCCGACACCGCAATCGGGATCTTCCAGGTTCGCGAAACCGAGCGGGGTTTCGGCACAGCGGACTGGGGATTTGCCATCGGGGCGGCGTTCTGGGGGACGGGCGCTTTCCTTGACGGCGCCGAGCAGGTTCTCAAGTTCGCGTTCGAAACGCTCGGTGTGCATCGGCTGGAGGCGCGCGTGGCCGTGCTGAACGGACGGGGCAACGCGGCGTTGCTCAAGACGGGAGCGGTGAAGGAAGCCACACTCCGGAAGT
>QHWL01000523.1:4365-6318 GCA_003222555.1 Acidobacteriota bacterium
ATCTTCGCGCGTTACCCGCCTGGCGATCGCAAACTTCCTGGCCGCGTTGGGCGCCGTGCTGGCCTTCAAGCTGGCCCTATTCCGCTATGCCGCGTCCGGCGCCGAGGGGCAGACGTCGGTATTCCTCACCTATCTACGCCTCGTCCTTTGTCTCGGGTGGGATGTCGTTTCCGCCGCGATGGTAACGGCCACGGTCATGGCGGTGGCCGGACCGCTTGCCCGTTGGTTTCCGACGGCCGGGGTGGCGTGCTCGGCGATCGCTCAGGCGATCCACGGCGCGTTCCTGCTCGTCAGCTATCACGTCGCCGTCATCGTGGGTGCGCCACTCGACAAGGCCGCCATCGATTTGATGTTCTTCTACGCCGACCCGACGCCGGGCGGCACGCGACGCGTGCTGACCGACTCGGTCATGCCGTATCTCGCTCCGAGTTTCGGAGTGGAGCTGCTGATCGCGCTCGCCGTGCCGCCGCTGGCCCTCGTCTGGATCTTGCGCCGCCGACACAGCGAACGGCTCGTCGGTCCGACGTTCGCCGGCATCCTGGCGCTTTTCGTGTTTCTCACGATTGTGGTCGTTCCCGGGCTCGCCAACGGGTTGCTCGCGGTGCACACGTTCGGGCTCGAGCGGAGTCCCGTGACGCTGCTCGTCGGATCGTACCTTCGTGAGCCGTGGCGAGCGATGACGGCATCCGCCGCGCAGCCTTCGGATCCGTACTGCTTCGACTTGCGATCGCCAGTGCCCGTCGACGGAGCCAATCCGCTCGTCGGCGCCGTGCCGAGGCGAACCAACGTCCTGCTAGTGATTCTCGAGTCGGTTGGCACGCGGAGCCTGAAACCGGATCCTACGCCGATGCCGTTTCTCGAATCGCTCGGTCGCGAGCGGGGCGGCGTCTCCTTCGAGAACCACTACACCCACTGGGCGCAGACGATGACGGCGGCGTTCAGCATGTGGTGTTCGGAGCTTCCGCACCCGGACTATCCGCCGATCACCTACGTCAACCCCGCGATTCCGTGCGTAAGCCTGTCGGAGGCATTGAAGGCGGCCGGCTACGATACGGCGCTGTTCACGTCAGGCGATTTCGCGTTCGATCGTGAAATCCGGTTCCTGAAGCACCGACGGCTGGATGTGATGATCGACCGTAACGACATGCCAGGACGCGACGGCGCCTGGAGCAACGCCTGGGGCATCGACGAGCGCGTCACGGCGCGCGCGGTCGTCGACTGGATCGCAAGGCAGCGTGGCGAGCACCCGGAGCGGCCGTTCTTCGCCACATATAACATGGCGGCCGGCCATCACCCCTACGAGTACCCGGGCTCGCCGACGGCAGACTGGTTCGATCGCGGCAGCGAAACGCCGGCCCAGCGCGCAACGCTGGGCTTCGCCGACGATCGCCTCCGCGACATCGTCGAGGAGCTGCGCCGCCGTCAGTGGCTCGACTCGACGCTCGTGGCCGTGGTGTCGGACCACGGCCCAGGGTCGGGCCGGCCGCCCATGGGTCGGATCCGAGACGCTTCCATCTACGAAGGTTCGGTCCATGTGCCCTTCATGATCGCAGGGCCGCAGCTCGGCGACGTCAGCGGCGCGGTCACGCTTCCGACCGGTCATATCGACATCGCGCCGACGCTGCTTGGTCTGGTGGGAATCACCCCGCCGGCGACGATGAAGGGACGCGACCTGACGCACGAGAGCGATGGACGCATCGTCATCATGGCGACGCGGCCGCCGCTGTCGCAAATCGGTGTCCGCGCCGGCAGCTGGAAGCTCGTCCACTGGCAAGAGTCCGGCGCAAATGAGCTGTTCGACCTGGCGCGCGATCCCGACGAGCGCTTGGACGTGTCCAGCCAGCACGAGGATATCGTGCGTTCGCTCAACGCGATTGGCAGTCGCTGGCAGGCACACTCGCGAAACCTGATCGAGAACTACGCCGGCATTCTCGAGGCTTCGGGCAGGCGCTG
>QHWL01000524.1 GCA_003222555.1 Acidobacteriota bacterium
ACCGTTATAGATGTCCTTCTCCTCGCCGAAATTCGACGCAAGCGTGATGTTGTTCTGGACTTGGCCGAACTTCGCTAGACTCACATCGTAGAACCCGCACAGCTGATTGCCGCCACCACCCGGCAGCCGCGAGTCCACCGGCACCGTGATGCAGTACGGATCGTAATCCGCCGGCCTGACGAGCGTGTTATCCGTCGCCGTGAGGTTCCCATACCAGCGCCGGTAATAGCCCACGTTCACCGACAGGCCTTTCATCAGCTCGTGCTGAACCGCCGCCGAGGTCTCCCAGTTGTAGCCGCGCGCGCCCCAGCCCCGATTTGTGGCGGGATCGTTGGTCGTGGCGCGGGGGTTCGCCAGACCGAAATTCAGGTTCGAGATGATCCCACATTCACCGTTGAGGAGCGGGTTGGTGAGAGCGCAGTCCGGAATGAAATTGCCATTGGTGTCGGACCAATTCCGGGTCACGCTCGTGACGGACGTGACCACAGGGTTGGCGCTCCGCGTGAAGGCCACGGTCTCGCCTGCCATGTACTTGCTCAGCGTGAACTTGACCGCCGTTTTGCCGCTGCCAAACAGGTCGTAGGCGACACCCATCCTCGGAACGATGTCTTTCCAGATCGGCACTTGATCCACTCCATCGAAGTGGCGTGCCACCATCAAGCTGTTCGCGGGCTCATCCATCGGCGCGACGTACCCGTTGAAATACTGGTAGCGCACTCCGAGGTTCAGCGTCACTCTCTTGAGCGTCCACTGATCCTCGGCGTAGATGCCAAGATCCGCTTTCAGGTGATTCGTATAGTCAAACGGCGAATAGAGCGTGAGCGAGGTCGGCAATCCATTGCGCAGATTCACCTGGTAATCACCGGGATGCCTCTGGAGTTCATGAAGGCTGCCTGACTGCAAGTCCATGCCGGCCTTGAACGCATGGGTCCCGGTGATGTACGACGCCGCCGCTTTCCACCGGAGGCCCTTGCCTTGGCCGTTGCCAAGGCCGTAACCGGCCGCGGAGCGGATGCGCGCGTTGGTCGTGGTTTCGACGGCCGTGGGAAGGCTGCAGTCCGGCGCGGATCCCGCCGGACCCGAAAACAACAGGTCGTCCTTCGTATTGCAGCGCTGTAAGTTGACTCCGTTGACATAGTTCCCGCCAGCCTCGAGCAAGAGCCGGTTGGTCACCGGCGACTTCCAGGTGATCTGAACGAGATAGTCGGGGATGTACGGAGTCCACGTCGTCGCCTCAGGCGAAGTCGTGGACGAGATGTCCCGGCTCCGCCACGTGCGGGGCTGGTGAGAGCCATAAAAGCTGAACTTGTTCCTCGGCGAGGCCTGATACGTCAGACGGAAGGAGTAGTCCCGATCGCTGAGCAAGAAGCCGGCCGGGGGCCGGCTCGGGTCGGGTGTGTAGGCCCACGCGGTCGGCGTCAAGTTGTACAGAGTCCCCGCGTTCCGCTCTTCCCCAAAAGATCGATACGACCCGAAGAACCACACCTTATCTTTCTTCAAAGGACCGCCGACGGCCGGATTGTAGTCCCAGGATTGGCGCGAACCGTTGATTTGTATGCCCTGGGCCTTCATCGTTTCGGTCCGGTTGTCCCCCAGGAACTTGTCATTCGTATAATGGAAGTAAGCCGAACCGGAGTAGCGGTTGCCTCCCTCCTTGGGAATGACGTTGGTTTGAATGCCGGACAGATCCTGATCGGCTCGGGCTCCTCCCGTAATGGCGACCAATTCCTCGGCGGTCGCCGGGTTGCTCATCCAGTAAAAGCCTTGTCCGCCTGGGTTGGTCCAGTTGCTCTGCGAGAACCCATCCAGCAACACCGCGCTGTCGCGAGACCTGCTCCCGTGGATCGTGATCCCACCTGCGGTCGTGGTAAGGCCCTGACCGGTGAGGCTCGGCGCCAGGTTCACGCCCGGAATGGCCGTCATGTACGTTTGAGGCATCCGCGCGGTGGTAGGGACGGAGTCCAGGACGGTCTTCCCGAACACTTGCTGAGAGACGACGTTCGAAGTGTCGACCAGCGGCGGCTGCCCCGTGACCGTGATGGTCTCCTCGAGCGCACCCACTTTCATTTCCGCATTCACCGTCGCGGTAAACGACGACGGCAGGTCGATGCCTTCGCGCTTGAACGTATTGAAGCTGGCCAGCGTGAAGGTGACCGTGTAGGTGCCGGGCCGCAAATCGACGATTTTGTAGACTCCTTCGCCGTCGGTGACGACGCTGCGCACCTTCTCGATCAGAGCCGGGCTCGACGCTTCCACCGTTACGCCGGGCAGCACCGCGCCCGACGTGTCCTTCACGACGCCGGCGATACCGCTTTGCGCGAGCGAAGCGGCAGGAACCAGCGCGAGAAACGCCAGCACCAGGGCGACAGTCATGAGCGGCCATCCCAGGTGGCCGAGGCCGCATACCTTCGATTCCCGTGCGGTTCCCGTCCGTCTGGCCATGTCGATCGCCATAACAATCCCCTCCTCACTTTCCATCTTTGGCCGGATGCAGAACCCTTATACACCCACGGCGGCGCGGTGCGGAGAGTTTTTTCGTAGCGCCCCCTCAATCGCGACCGTGGGCACCAAACGCCGTACAAAACCGTTGACTCTTCAAGGTATTTAGATGTTAAGTAGCGCCACAAGAAACACTTTGAACCTCCAGGAACCCATCGATGTGATGGAGGGACTATGACAGCCAGGAGATTGGTTCGCGCAGGCTTTCTGGCGCTGGCACTGCCGGCGCTCGTCCCTGCGATGGCTGTCGCGCAGAGCAGCATCGCGGGCGTGGTCAAGGATACGACCGGCGCAGTGATGCCCGGCGTGACCGTCGAGGCGGCCAGCCCCGCACTCATCGAGAAAGTGCGCAACGTCGTCACGGACGGTCAAGGGTTGTACCGAATCGTCGACCTGCGGCCCGGTACGTATTCGGTGACGTTTTCGCTGACCGGGTTCAACACGGTCAAGCGGGACGGTCTCGACCTGCCGTCGGACTACACCGCCACGGTGAATGCCGAATTGCGCGTGGGCACCCTGGCAGAAACGATCACCGTCTCTGACGTGCAGAGCACGGTCAAGAACCGGGTGTTCGCGAATGAAGTGGTCGAGGACCTCCCAACCAACCGTGTTGTGCAGACCCTCGCGCAGTACATTCCCGGGGTGATCGGTGGCCTGAACATCGACGGGCCGAACTCGCGGGCGCTGACGATCCATGGCAGCCGCGCGGGCGATACAAATAGCGCGATTGATGGGATGTCGGATCGCCGCTCGAGCACCGGCGGCGTGGCCGTGACCTTCTATGGGAATGAGGGGAGCATTCAGGAAGTCAGCATCGTGACCGACAGCGGCAACGCCGAACAGCAGTTCGCGGGCGTCTGGATGAACACCATTCCGAAGGAAGGCGGCAACGCCTTCCATTACTCCATCGTCGGCAACTACTCGAACCAGAACCTCTCGGCGGATAACTTGACGCCCGAGCTGATGAACCAAGGGTTGATCGCCGTCAACGGACTCAAGCGAAGATGGGATTTCATCCCGAGCGGCGGCGGGAGGCTCGTTCGGGACAAATTCTGGTTCTACGGAGCCTATCGCAATACCGAAGTCGACAAGTTCGTCGCGAACAGTTACTACGAGAAGTACCCGCTGACCTGGGTCGTAAATCCCGACCTGAGCCGCCAG
>QHWL01000540.1 GCA_003222555.1 Acidobacteriota bacterium
CGTCTCCGCAGCTTCTTGCCGTCAAGCTCATCTCATCCGACTTCATTCCGTGCGCGGCCGCTTTGGGGCTCGCGGCAGCACCTCCGGCGCCGCTCCGCGCGGGAACTTCACGGCGGCTGCGCGGCCGGGTGTGAACTCGGTCCGGACCGAGTTTGTGAATTTGTGCACAGGTACGGCGCAGGCGCCTCCCGCACAACGTGCGACAGATCGCGCGGCCCGAAGTAGAGCTCGGCCTCGTGCGCGTTGGACGAAACCGCTCCGCGGTAGCTGGCGTCACTCGATGGCCGGCGACGAGAACGAATGTCGGCTGTAGGCCCGCGCGTCGGCCCACGCATTGTAGCCGATCTCGATCAAGAACAGTTCGCGTTCGACAGCGCGGATCGTGAGTTGAGGTGTCGAAAGGGCTCCGAGTGGAGCAAGATGTGGGTGAAACCAACCACATGACCCCACAAGGAGCCCTCGATGAAGTCTACAACGCGTACGACACCTTTGCGTCAACGAATGATCGACGACATGAAAGCGCGACACCTACGTCCGGATACGCAGCAGCTGTACCTCAACCGGGTAGCAGAGTTCGCTGCGCATTTCGGTAAATCTCCCGAACTGCTTGGACCTGAAGAGATTCACACGTACAGGGCGCATTTGATTGTACAGGAGAAAGCCACTGGTGCGGTGCTGAAGGAAACGGTCTCCGCGCTACGGTTCCTGTACCGGGTGACGCTCGGAAACCCCTGGGCTATTGCAGACACCGTTTGGATAGACGATGCCGGCGCCGCGGCAAAGGATTCGGAGGGCCCACCATTTCCAGGTGCGGTACTTCCACCACTTCCTTGTCCGGCGGCTCCCACGACGCCTCTCCGGCAACGAATGATCGAAGACATGCGGGTGCGCAACTTCGCGCTAAACACGCAGAACAACTACGTCCAGCAAGTCGCCAAGTTCTCCGAATACCACGGCAAGTCGCCTGAGTTGCTCGGCCCAGAGGAGATCCGCGGGTATCAGGTGTACCTCGTTGATCAGAAGCACGCTTCGTGGTCCGTGTTGAACCTGACGGTTTGCGCCCTGCGCTTTTTGTATCGGGTCACCTTGGGCAAAGGGTGGATGATCGAACACATTCCCTACGCGAGGAAGCCGAAGAAGCTGCCTGTTGTCCTGAGCCTCGAGGAGGTTGCCCGCTTCTTGGAGGCGGTCTTGAATATCAAGCATCGCGTGATCTTGATGATTGCGTACGCGGCGGGTCTGCGGGTTTCTGAAGCTGTGGCCCTGCGGATTGGCGACATCGACTCGGACCGGATGGTGATCCGTGTGGAAGAGGGTAAGGGTCGCAAAGACCGGTACATTGGGCTCTCACCGAGGCTGTTGGCTCTGCTCCGGGAGTACTGGAAGATCGTCCGGCCGACCGATTGGCTCTTCCCTGGAGGCCGGCCAGGTAGGCACATCACCAGAAGCGCGGTCCAGCAGGTGTATCGGAAGGCCAGGGCTGTTGCGGGTCTACGAAAGCAGGCGACGGCCCGGAGCTTGAGGCACAGCTTCGCAACCCATCTGCTCGAGGCCGGCACCGACGTGCGCACGATCCAGATTCTTCTCGGGCATCGGAGCCTGGAGACGACGGCGCGCTATATGCACGTCTCGACCCAGACGGTCCGGGCGGCGGCGAGCCCGCTCGATTCGCTGCCCTCAACCATTTTGGAGATACCAGTAACGACACCACCGAAACCTCGCCACTTCTAAATCGCTGCTGGCCGGCTTGTAAATTGCCGTGGCGAGGTCGGGCCTCGAGGTCGCCGACGTCTTTCGCCAGCACGGTCCCGCGTACCGGGAAGCGAATGGCTCGTCCATGAGCTCCGGGCAGCGCCGGACCATGCGCTCGATCGAGGTGTGCCGCACAGCCGCGCTCGGCGGCCACGTCGACGGTTGTGACCGTTGCGGGTATCGTAAGATCACGTACAACTCTTGTCGCGATCGTCACTGCCCGAAGTGCCAGGCGCTGGCCAGAGCAAAGTGGCTCGAGGAACATCGCGCCCAACTGCTCGAGGTCGAGTACTTCCACGTCGTCTTCACGGTGCCCGAACAGATCGCGTCCATCGGCCTGCAGAACAAGAAGGTCGTCTACACGATACTGTTCCGAGCCGCCTCAGAGACGCTGCGCCGTATCGCGGCTGATCCGAAACACCTCGGTGCTGAGATCGGCTTCCTTGCTGTGCTGCACACCTGGGGCCAGAACCTACACCATCACCCCCATATCCACTGCGTCGTTCCCGGCGGCGGTCTGTCGCCCGACGGCCACCGCTGGGTCGCGTCCCGCAAGGGATTCTTCCTTTCCGTCAGGGTCCTGTCGCGCCTCTTTCGAGGTCTGTTCCTCTCGTACCTGCAAGAAGCCTTCGATGCCGGAAAGCTCGAGTTTCACGGCACGCTCGCTGCTCTATCCGACTCGGACACGTTCAAGGATCTGATGAAAAGCTGCCGCAAGACCAAGTGGGTGGTCTACTCGAAACCCCCGTTTGGCGGGCCCGCGCAGGTTTTGGAGTACCTCGGTCGGTACACGCACCGCGTGGCGATCTCGAATGACCGCCTCTTGAAGTTCGAGGACGGCACCGTCACGTTCCGCTTCAAAGACTACAAGGCCGGCAACGCACAGAAGACGATGACCTTGACTGCTGAGGAGTTCATCCGTCGATTCCTGGTCCACGTGCTGCCGAGCGGGTTTGTCCGAATCCGTCACTACGGGTTCCTCGCCAACCGCGGCCGCGCGGCCAAGCTTGGCCTATGTAGCACCTTACTCGCGGGCGCCGGCCGCAACGCGACACCATTACGCGCCGAGCCCGTGCACGACTGGAAGACGCGCTACGAGATGCTCACCGGCCGATCGCTCGACGTATGCCCAGCGTGTGGCGAAGGGCACATGGTAGAAATCCACATCATTGAGCCGGCGCAGCGGACGCCGAGACCGCAATGGCTGGATTCTTCATGAAGCCGACGACGTACTTCCC
>QHWL01000023.1:0-10987 GCA_003222555.1 Acidobacteriota bacterium
CTGAACCTCCCGCTCATCTGCACGAACGATGTGCACTACCTGCGCGAAACCGACGCGCACCCTCACGACATCCTGTTGTGCATCGGTACCGGCAAAGCGGTGAGCGATCCCAAGCGGCTGCGATACGACAGCCGTCAATTTTTTCTGAAGACGCCGGACGAGATGGCGGAGGCCTTCAAGGATTTTCCCGACGCGCTGCGGAACACGATGCGCATCGCCGAGCGCTGCGACGTGACGCTTGCGGAAGGCGAGAATTTCCTTCCCAACTTCGACGTGCCGCCTCCCTTCACGCTCGACCAATATTTCGCGCACATCGTGCGCGAGGGCTTTGCCGAACGCCTGCCGCGGCTTCAGCACCTCGCGTCGACCGGCGCGCTCCGCCAGACGATCGACGAGTACGAAAGGCGGCTCTCGTACGAGATCGAGATGATCACGCGGATGCGGTATCCGGGCTACTTCCTGATCGTCTGGGATTTCATCCGCTACGCGCGCGAGCGGGGTATTCCAGTGGGGCCGGGCCGCGGTTCGGCGGCGGGCAGCCTCGTGGCGTATTGCCTGCGCATCACCGACGTCGATCCGCTCAACTTCGACCTCCTCTTCGAGCGCTTCCTGAACCCCGAGCGCGTGTCGCTGCCCGACATCGACGTCGATTTCTGCGAGCGGCGCCGCGGCGAGGTCATCGAGTACGTGACGCGC
The DNA here is from genome assembly GCA_003222555.1 of Acidobacteriota bacterium. Classification (GTDB taxonomy): domain Bacteria; phylum Acidobacteriota; class Vicinamibacteria; order Vicinamibacterales; family CAVVIG01; genus JAHFUJ01. The sequence goes on from QHWL01000023.1 coordinate 697, forward strand.
AAATACGGCCGCGAGAACGTGGCGCAGATCATCACGTTCGGGACGATGAAAGCCAAGGCGGTGGTGCGCGACGTCGGGCGGGTGCTGGAGATGCCGTTTGCCGACGTGGACAAGGTCGCCAAGCTGATTCCGCCGACGCTCGACATGACGCTCGAGAAAGCGCTCGAGGAGAGCCAGACGCTGAGGAGCCTCGAGCAGAGCGACCCGAAGATGAAGGAGCTGCTGAGCGTCGCCCGGCGCCTCGAGGGGATGACGCGCCACGCCTCGGTCCATGCGGCGGGCGTCGTCATCGCGCCGAAGCCGATCACCGAGTACGCGCCGCTCTATAAAGGGGCGCGCGACGAAATCACGACCCAGTGGTCGATGAACGAAATCGAGCGCATCGGCCTCCTCAAGATGGACTTTCTGGGGTTGAGCACGCTCACGCTCATCTTCGACGCCGTGGCCGAGATCAGGCGGACGACCGGGGTGGAGCTCGACATCGCGCACGTCCCGCTCGACGATCCCAGCACGTATCAGCTGTTCCAGGACGGACAGACGTACGGCATCTTCCAGTTCGAAAGCAGCGGCATGCGCGACATTCTGCGAAAGGCGAAGCCGCAGACGCTGGAGGATTTGATCGCGCTGAACGCGCTGTATCGGCCGGGGCCGCTGCGCAGCGGCATGGTCGACGATTTCATCGCCCGCAAAGGCGGGAAGGTCGAGATCAAGTACGAGCTGCCCGAGCTCGAGCCGATTCTGCGCGACACCTACGGCGTGATTGCGTATCAGGAGCAGGTGATGCGCATCTCGAACGAGCTCGCCGGCTTTACGCTGGGCGAAGCCGACCTCCTCCGCAAGGCGATGGGCAAGAAGAACGCCGACGTGATGCAGGCGCAGCGCGCGCGGTTCACCGAGGGCGCGAAGAAGCGCGGCATCAGCGAACGGAAAGCCACGCGGGTCTTCGATCTCATGGAGCACTTCGCCGGCTACGGGTTCAATAAATCGCATTCGACGGCGTATGCGCTGCTCGCGTATCAGACGGCGTACTTGAAGGCGAACTACCCGTGGCACTTCGCGGCGGCGCTGCTCACGATCGAGGCGCAGAACACCGACAAGCTGGCGGTGTATCTCGGCGAGTGCCGGGAGCGCGGCATTCCGGTGCTGCCGCCCGACATCAACGAAAGCGAGCTCCGTTTCACCGTCATGCCCGATGGCGTGCGCTTCGGCCTCACGGCGATCAAGAACGTCGGCGAGGGCGCCATTCAGACGCTCCTCGAGGTGCGCAAGACGCGAGGGCGCATCACGTCGCTGCACGGGCTCTGCGAGGATCTCGATCTACGTCTCATGAACAAGCGGGTGTTCGAGAGCCTGGTGAAAGCCGGAGCGCTCGACTCTCTCGCGCACGGCGACGCCAGGCTCGAGCCGGTGAGGTCGGCGGCCCTGCGGCCCCGACTGTTGGCCAGCATCGACCTAGCGTGCGAGCACGGCGCCCGGCACCAGCGCGACAAAAGTGAAGGGCAGGCGCAGCTGTTTGGTGGCTTCGGCGCCGACGATCGCCGCGACGCGGGCGACGACCGGCCGATGGCCGCGCAGCTTCCGGACGCGGCGCCCTGGACCGAGACCGAGCAGCTGTCCTTCGAGAAGGAAACGCTCGGGTTGTACTTTAGCGGCCACCCCATGGACCGCTACGCGAGCGAGCTGAAGGCGTTCGGCGCGCGCGGGACGGCCGAGCTCGCGGAACTGCCGACAAATGGATCGGGCGCCGATCCATCGGTTGCCGACCTCCCGAAGCCGATCGAAGCTCAGACGGTCGTGAGCGACGTGATCATCGGGGGCGTCGTCGCCGCGTGCCGCCAGCTCAAGACGCGCAAGGGCGACCGCATGGCCGTATTCACGCTCGAAGACGCGCAGGGCGGGGTGGAGGTCATCGCGTTTCCCGAGACCTACCAGCGCAGCGCGAGCCTGATCGAGACCGGCACGCTGATCGTGGTTCGCGGCAAGCTGGAGCGAGACGACGAGTCGGTGCGGATTCTGGCGTCAGAGATTCTGTCGATCGACGGCGTGCGCGAGCGATTGGCGCGCGAGGTGGCGATTCGCGTGAGGATGCCCGCCGATCGCGGCACCTTCGAGGCGCTCGGCGAGATCTTCTCGCGGCATCGCGGCGATCGCCGCGTATCGTTTGAGATCGAGCTGCCGTCCGGGCGCTTGCGCGTCAAGGCGGACGTCTCGTCGCAGATCCGCGTGCGTCCGTCATCGACGCTCATTGCGGAAGTCGAACAGATCGTCGGACCGGGGTCGGTGTCCCTGCGCTGACGTTTCGTGCGGTTTCTCAATGCAACCACGAAGACACGAAAAGCGCGAAGAAGAACACGAAGAAGAATACGTTTTGGTTTTCTTCGTGTCTTCGTGCTTTCGTGGTTGCATTCAAATGATGCACACACGCTGACGAGGAGTATGGCGCCGGACACCTTGGAGTTCGAAGAGTCGATCGCCGTGATCCTGAAGGAAATCGAGGCGCTCGCGCTGCTGCCGGCCACCGAGGCGCGCGACCGCCAAATGGAGTCGCACCGTGGGCGGCTCGAGTCGACTCGCGCGCAGCTCTACGCGTCGCTGACACCCTGGCAGCGCGTGCAGGTCGCGCGGCATCCAAGTCGGCCCGGGTTCGAGGATTTCATCGCGCGCCTCTTTACTGGTTTCCTCGAGATTCACGGCGACCGCCGATTCGCCGACGACCACGCCGTCATGAGCGGCTTCGCGGAATACCACGGCGAGCGGGTGCTGGTGGTCGGCCACGTCAAAGGCACCGACACGAAGGCGAAGATTCACCGCAATTTCGGCTACGCGCGTCCCGAAGGGTATCGCAAAGCGCTTCGCACGATGCGCCTCGCCGAAAAGTTCCGGCGGCCGATCGTCGTGTTCGTCGACACGCCGGCGGCCTATCCCGGCATCGAATCGGAAGAGCGCGGCGTGGCGGAGGCGATCGCCGTCAATCTGCGCGACATGATGCTGCTCGACACGCCGGTCATCGTCATCGTCAGCGGTGAGGGCGGGAGCGGCGGCGCGCTCGGCATCGCGGTCGGGGATCGTGTGTTGATGCAGGAGTTCGCAATCTACAGCGTCATCCCGCCCGAAGGGTGCGCCGCGATTTTATGGCGCGATCCGGCGAAGAAGGTCGAGGCGGCCGCCGCGCTCAAGCTCACGGCGCCGGATCTGCTCAAGGCGGGACTCATCGACGAGATCGTGCCCGAACCGGTCGGCGGCGCGCACACGGACCCGGTCGCAGCGGCCCGCATGGTCGATGAGGTGCTGGCGCGAGCGCTGACAGAGGTCAGCGCGCTCGACAGCGACACGCGTCTCGGGCGGCGCTATGAGAAGTTCAGGAATATGGGGAGGGTGGGAATAGATTTCGTTGAGGAGGGTCGTTGATACGCCGTCGGGTAGTTCGTTTCCGGCGCTGAGTTACCACGAAGGACACAAAGGACACAAAGGTTCAATCCTGATCATCGCGCGAGCGTGACTCGCTTCATTGGGACGCATGAAGGCCCGACCCTTCGTGTCCTTTGTGTCCATCGTGGTGAAGCGGCGCCGAAGCAAGTGCGGGACCATACGTAATGTCGCCGATCTCTCCGCGCTGGGACCACCAAGTCTGCGACGATCGGGCCGCCGCGGCTCTTGCGGCGGCGCTCGGTCTGGCGCAGCCCGTTGCGCGGCTGCTCTGTCAGCGCGGCCTGGGCGACCCTGAACTGGCTGCGCGTTTCTTGAAGCCGTCGCTTGATCAGCTGCACGACCCGATGGCCCTCGCCGACATGCGGACCGCCGTCGATCGCATCATGGCCGCCGTGACGCGCAAGGAGCGGATCGCCATTCACGGCGACTACGACGTCGACGGCATCACCTCGACGGTCATCCTTCGGCGCGCGCTGGAGCTCCTGGGCGCCGACGTCGTGCACTTCATCCCGGAACGGTTGCGCGACGGCTACGGCCTGCAGCCGGCCGCCATCGACCGCCTGCACGCCGAGGGCGTCGCGCTGGCGATTTCCGTGGACTGCGGCATTCGCGGGGCCGACGCGGCGCGGCGGGCGCGCGAGCTCGGCGTCGATTTGATCATCACGGACCATCACGAGCCCGACAGCGAGCTGCCGCCGGCGCTGGCCGTCATCAACCCCAAGCGACACGACTGCACCTATCCCGACAAGTACCTGGCCGGCGTCGGCGTTGCGCTGAAACTCGTGCAAGCGCTCTGCCGGCAGGCGGGACGGGACAGCTGGTTGCCGGGATTCGTCAAGATTGCCGCCATCGGCACGCTCGCCGACGTGGTGCCGCTGGTCGGCGAGAACCGCGTGATCGCGAAGATCGGGCTCGATCTCCTGTCGCGCGGTCCCCACAAGATCGGACTGCGGTCGCTGCTCGACGTGTCGGGACTGAGCGGCAAGACCATCGACAGCTACCACATCTCTTTCATGGTCGCGCCGCGCGTGAACGCCGCCGGCCGCATGAGCACGCCCGACATCGCGATGCGTCTGCTGATGGCGTCCGACGAGGCAATGGGCGACCAGACGCGCGCGCTCGCCGAGCAGCTCGATGGCGAGAACGTGCGCCGTCAGCAAGAGGAGGCGGAGATTCTCGCCGCCGCCAGAAAAATTGTTCAGACCGACCCGGACGTCGGGGCGCGGTCGGTGCTGGTCGTTGCCGGCGACGGATGGCACCGAGGCGTCATCGGCATCGTCGCCTCGAAACTGGTCGACGCGTTTCATCGACCTGCCATCGTTTTGTCGATCGACGGCGAGATCGCTCACGGGTCGTGCCGGAGCATTCCGCATTTCGATCTGCTCGCGGCGCTCGAGCGCTGTGCGGATCTCCTCGTCCGGTTCGGGGGCCACAAACAGGCGGCCGGCCTCATCCTGGACACGGCGCGGATCAAGGACCTGCGCGGGGCGATCAATGTCGTGGCCGACGAAACGCTGGGCCCCGAGGATCTGATGCCGCGGCTGCGCATCGACGGCGTTCTGACGTTTCGCGGCATCACCGGCGGCGTCGCCTCCGGCGTCGCCTCGCTTGCGCCGTTCGGCGCAGGCAATCCGCGGCCAGTGTTCGTCGCCCGCAGGGTCGAGATTGTCGACGGCCCGCGCAAGCTGAAGGAGCGGCACCTCAAGATGGCGCTCAAGCAGGAAGGGCGCATCTTCCGCGCGGTCGCCTGGCGCGCCGCGGAGCGCTTCGACTACCTCGCCCAGCACAAAGCGGCGCTCGACGTCGCCTTCTCTCTCGAGCAGAATCAGTACAATGGAGAAAGCTACGTCGAATTGACGCTCGCGGATCTCAAGGGCTCGGAACCCTAGAAAAATGCTCCACCACTGAGAACACGGAGGATAGACGGAGATCACAGCGTCGAGGTCTTTTCCGTGAACTCGGTTCTTGTCCGTGTCCTCCGTGGTAGAGCCTTTTGTGACCATGACCAAGCGAAATCGCCGGGCGCGCCTCATCATTGCCGTCTTTGCGGTCGCGTTTGCTGTCGTGGTCGCGTTCGAGTTCAGGCCCCGGCCGGCCATCAGCGTCGCGGCGCCGGTCGCGCGCACCGATTTGAAGGCGGTGGTCGAGAGCACGGGCGGCCGCGTCATGCGCGTCAAGCGCGAACACGAAGACGTCAGCGTCGAGTACGACCGCCAGCTGACCTACGCCGACGGGTCCACCAAGCTCCTGGGTGTGAAAGTCACCACCGACGAGCGCGGCGGAGGACGGGCGTTCACGGTGACGGGGAAGGAAGGGCAAGTCGGTCAGAACGACTCGGTCGTGGCGTTGAACGGCGACGTGACGCTCGTGGCCAGCGACGGCTTCACGGCGAAGACCGAGCACGCGACCTACAGCGACAGCGAGGGCCTCGTTCGCGCGCCGGGCCCCGTCGAGTTTGCCCACGACCGGATGTCGGGCTCCGGCGTCGGCATGACCTACGACAAGAACCGCGACGTCCTCTCGATTCTCGATCGGGCCGTCGTCCACATGGCGCCCGATCGGGACGGCGGCACATCGGCGGAGGTGGCGTCGAGCGCGGCGACATTTGCCCGGCGCAAGAAAAACGTGCGGTTCGAACGCGGCCTCAAAAGTCGGCGCGAGGGTCAGCTCATCGAAGCCGACGCCGGCGTCGCCTACTTGACCCCCGATGAAAAGCGAATCGACCAGCTCGAGCTGCGCGGCAACTCGAGCATCGCGCGGACCAACGCCGGGGCCGGCGGTTTGCAGAGGATGACCGGGCGCGACATCACCCTGAAGTACGGGTCCGACGGCCAGGCGCTTCAGCACGCGCTCGTCGACGGCGACGGGGTGCTTCAATTAGCGGGCGAAACTGGAAGGCCGGGACGGCAAATCACCGCCAACACCGTCGACATCGTCCTGGCCCCTGACGGCTCGACGCCGACCGCCGTCCTGGGACGAGGGGCCGTCACGCTGACGTTTCCCGCCGACCCAGGCGGCGCCGCGCGCACGATCGACGCCGCGACCCTCGACGCGAAGGGCGAACCTGGGCGCGGACTCACCAGCGCGCAGTTCAACGGGAACGTCCGGTATCGGGAACGAAGCGAGTCGATCGATCGCGCCGTCAGTTCAGGCGCGCTCGATGTTGCGTTGAAGCCCGGCATGAGCGCGATCGAGGTCGCGAGATTCGCGCATGCCGTCCGCTTCGAAGAAGGGAAGTTGGCGACGCTGTCGGCGACCGCGCGGTACGACCTCGACAAAGGGATCGTGGAGCTGACCGGCGCCGAGGCCGGGATCGCCGCGCCGCACGTCGTCAACGAACAGATTTCGGTCGACGCGACGCGCATCGACGTCACGCTCGACGGGCCGAAACTGCGGGCCGTCGGAAACGTGAAGAGCGTCCTGCAGCCGCCCACGAAAGGCGCGCAAAAGAACGCCGCGAGGTTGCCGTCGCTGCTGAAGCAGGATCAGCCGGTGAATGTGACCGGCGACGATCTGAATTACGACGGCGTGGCGTCGAGAGCTGCCTACACGGGTAAGGCGCAGCTCTGGCAGGGTGATACGAGCGTGCGCGGCGACTCGCTCGTCATCGACAGCAAGACGGGCGATCTCGACGCCAGCGGCTCGGTGGCGACGAGCGTCATGTTGGAGCAGGTGGACAAAGACAAGAAACGGGAGCGCGTCCGTTCGGTCGCGACGGGGAAGGATTTCAAGTACGAGGAGTCGGTCCGCCGCGCCACGTACAGCGGCGACGCGCACCTGAGCGGGCCGCAGGGCGAATTGACCGCGGCGACCATCGAGCTGTATCTGACGCCGTCGGGCGACGAGCTGGATCGCGCCGAGGCGTCCGACAGCCTCACCTTGCACGAGCAGAACCGGAAGACGGTCGGCTCACACATGAGATACACGGCGGCCGACGAGCGATACGTCGTCACTGGCGCGCCGGTCTCGATCGTGGATCAATGCGGCCGCGAAACCATCGGCAAGACGTTGACCTTCGTCAAAGCCACCGATACGATCGACGTCGACGGCAACCAGCGCATTCGCACGCAAACGAAGGGTGGTGGGAAATGCCCGTAACCACAAAGGACACAATGGACACAAAGGAACAGCCGTACAGGACTGACCCTTTGTGTCCTTCGTCTCCTTTGTGTCCTTCATGACAACCGCGCAGCGTCCCTCCGCATGGCCACCCTTCAAACCCACGATCTCACGAAGTCGTACGGCGGCCGTACCGTCGTCCGCGGCGTCAACCTCGACGTTGCGTCGGGGGAGATCGTCGGACTGCTGGGCCCGAACGGCGCCGGCAAGACCACCACCTTTTACATGACCGTCGGCTTGACGGCGCCCGACTCGGGGCGCGTCGTGCTCGATGGCCACGACGTCACCGACGATCCGATGTACCTCCGGGCGCGCAAAGGCATCGGGTATTTGCCCCAGGAACCGTCGATCTTCCGAGGCCTCACCGTCGAGGAGAATATCCTCGCGATCCTGGAGACCATCGGGCTTGATGCTGCGGCGCGGCGCGCGCGGCTTCGCGAGCTGCTCGCCGAGCTGAACCTCACGCCGCTCGCGCAGGCGCCCGCGTACACGCTCTCGGGAGGAGAGCGGCGGCGGGCGGAAATCACGCGCGCGCTCGTCGTGTCGCCGAAATTCATCCTGCTCGACGAGCCGTTCGCCGGCATCGATCCGATTGCGGTCACCGACATCCAGAAAATCATCTTCCACCTCAAAGAGCGCGGCATCGGGGTCCTCATCACCGATCACAACGTGCGCGAGACACTCCGGATCACCGACCGGGCCTACATCGTGCACGACGGCGTCATTTTCAAGAGCGGCACTCCCGCCAGCCTCGCGGCCGACGCGGAGGTCCGTCGGATTTATCTAGGGACCGAGTTCCGGTTAGACTAAAATAAGGCCTGGAACTTGCATGAGCTGAGCATCGCGGCGGACCCCAGCCCGCAGCGTGGTGTTCTCTACTATGTAACGTTTGATGCGACAACGACTTAGCTGACACGCACCGCGACATGGGCATCCAGCAGAAACTTCACACGAAGCTCGTCCAGAAGCTGATTCTGACGCCGTCGCTCCAGCAAGCCATCAAGCTGCTGCCGATGTCGACGCTCGAGCTCTCGGATCTTCTGAATCAGGAGATGGTCGAGAACCCGCTGCTCGAGGAAGTGCCGACCGAAGAACTGCAGCCGGCCGACGCCGTCGCGACGCCCGAGAAAACCGACGCCGAGCAGCAAGGCAACCGGACCGAAGCCTGGGACGACCAGGACTACGAATACTTCTTCGGCGACTATCTCGACGATGGCTACCGGCCGCGCGCGCCGCAGGAGGTCAAGGAGCTTCCACCGATTGAAAACACGCTCTCGACGAGCAGTTCGCTGTCCGATCACCTGATGTGGCAGCTGTCGATGCAGAGCGACGAGCCGATGCTGCGCGAGATCGGCTCCGCCATCATCGGCAATCTCGACGACGACGGGTACCTGGTCGCCTCGTTCGAGGAGCTGGCGGCGATGGGGCCGTGGCCCGTGGCCGACGTCGACCGGGCGTTGCGCCTGCTGCAAAGCTTCGACCCGACGGGCGTCGCCGCGCGCGATCTGCAGGAGTGTCTGCTGCTCCAACTTCGCCATCTGGGCCTGGAGGGCACGCCGACCGAGAAGATCATCACCGATCACCTCCGTCTGCTTCAGAACCACCAGGTGCCGGAAATCGCGCGGAAGCTCGGAATGACGATCGACGATCTCAAGGAGCACATCGAGATCATCCGCAATCTGGATCCAAAACCCGGGAGCCGCTTCAACCCCTCCCAATCGCAGTACGTCATCCCCGACGTGTATGTCATCAAGGTCGAGGATCAGTACGTGGCAGTCCTGAACGACGACGGGTTACCGCAGATGCGGATCAGCCCGGTCTACCGGCGCCTGCTCGACAAAGGCACCGCCGAGAACAACGACGAGACGCGTGCCTACGTCAAGGACAAGTTCCGCTCCGCCCTGTGGCTGATCAAATCCGTCGAACAGCGGCAGAAGACCATTCACAAGGTGGCCAACAGCATCATCAACTTCCAGCGCGATTTCCTGGACCACGGGATCGAGCACCTGCGGCCGCTGGTGCTGCGCGACGTGGCCAATGACATCGGCATGCATGAATCGACGGTCAGCCGCGTCGTCACCAATAAGTACATGCACACGCCGCAGGGCGTGTTCGAAATGAAGTACTTCTTCCACAGCGGCATCAGCAGCTCGTACGGCGAGAGCGTGTCGTCGGTGACGATCAAGCAGCGGATCCGGAAGATCATCGAGAACGAGGACCCGCGCAAGCCGCTCAGCGACTCGAAAATCGTCAGCATTCTGCAGCGCGAAGGACTCGAGCTGGCACGACGGACCATCGCCAAATACCGTGAAGAGCTCAAGATTTCAACTTCCAACCAGCGGAAAGTCCTCTATTAGCTATTAGCCCAAGGCCGTGGCTCATATATGCGACTCGAACTCACTGGCCGCCATGTCGACATCACCCCAGCCTTGCGCCGCCTCCTCGATACCAAGCTCTCCAGGCTCGAACGCCTCCTGAACGACAGCGCGGTGTCCGCGCAGGCGGTCCTCACCCGCGAGAAGCGCGGCCACCGCGCCGACATCACGCTGCACGCGCGCGGCGAGAAGTTTCTCCACGGCGTTGGAAATTCGGCCAGTTGGGAAGCGTCGCTGGCCGAAGCCATTGGCAAGATCGCGCAGCAGGCCCAGAAGGTGAAGGGCAAATGGCAGGAGCGAAAACGGCGGGGCAGCCGCCGCGGCGCCGCGCCGGTCGATCAGTCGGCGCCGCTCGCCGAGACGATGGT
>QHWL01000023.1:11004-13965 GCA_003222555.1 Acidobacteriota bacterium
GGGCCGAGGCTGCGGCCGCGTATGCCACGGATTCTGCGCACGTCCCGCCAGGCGGTCAAGGCCATGTCGGTCGCCGACGCGGCGCGTGAAATCGACGCGCTCGGTGACGGGGTCGTGGTCTTTCGCGATGCCGAAACCGCGGCACTGAGCGTCTTGTACCGGCGGCCCAACGGGGAGCTCACGCTGGTTGAGACCGAGATATAAGTTCAGAGCTGCCAAGGTTCCAGGGTTTCTAAGGTTCTAAGGTTCGATAGGTGCTAGGGTGCTAAGGTTCTAAAGTGCTAAGGTGCCAGGTAGAGGCTTTAGACCCTAGATCGCCGCAATGCCTGCCGTTTCCGGCGTAAGCGTCGGCGCGCTCCTGCGCAGCCGGCCCGAGGCCTTCGGTCTGCCGCTCGAGCTCGTCGCCGGCGCGGATGGCCTCGACCGCCTCATTACGAGTCCGCACATTCAGAAGACCGGCCTCGCGCTCGCCGGGTTTCACGAGTACCTCAAGCCGGGACGCGTGCTGATTTTCGGCGAGAGCGAGATCCGCTACCTCGAGAGCCTGCCGGTGACCGGACGCGTCGAGTCGATGCGCCTCGCGCTGACGCTCGACTTTCCCTGCATCCTCATCACCGGCGGTTTCACGCCGCCCGCCGAGCTCGCCGTCGAAGCCGAGCGCGCGAAGCTGCCGCTGGTGAAAACGTCGATCGTCACGCCGACCGCCATCGCAAAGCTGACGTCGATTCTCGAGGACACGCTGGCCGAGCGAACGATGCTGCACGCGGTGTTGATGGACATCCTCGGGCTCGGCGTGCTCATCGTCGGCGAGAGCGGCATCGGCAAGAGCGAGTGCGCGCTCGATTTGATCGTGCGAGGGCATCGGCTGGTGGCCGACGACACGGTGGAGATTCGCCGCCGCGCGGAGACCATTCTCATCGGCACCTGCCCTGAACTGACGCGGCACCACATGGAACTGCGCGGCCTCGGCGTCATCAATGTCAAGGATCTCTTCGGGATCGCCTCCACCCGGGCGTCCAAGCGTGTCGAGCTCGTCGTGCAGCTCGAGCGCTGGGACCCGACGCGCGAGTACGAGCGTCTGGGACTCGACGGCGACTTGCACGAGGTCCTCGGGCTTCGCGTGCCGCTCATTCGCATGCCGGTCGCTCCGGGCCGCAACATTGCGATTCTCGTGGAAGTCGCCGCGCGCAATCAGCTGCTTCGCTCGCGCGGCCACCACGCGGCCCGCGCGCTCGCCGAGCGCCTGGAGGAGAAGCTGCGGGAAGGCAGTCTGCCGGCCGCTGCCGGCGAGGACGAGGAAGAAGATGAAGAGCTCGAGCCCGGAGATTCGCGGTGACCCGGGCTGTGGCGGGCAGGAAAAGCGGGAGCGGCGGGAGAATCGCGGGGTCCCACGAGCCCAAGAACCAGGGCAGGAAGCGCAGAAGCGGCGGGAAACTTGGCCACCCCTTCATCGTCCTGACGGGCCTCTCGGGCTCGGGCAAGTCGCAAGCGATCCGCGCGCTCGAAGATCTCGGCTACTTCTGCGTCGACAATCTGCCGACGACGCTCATCCCCACGCTCGCGAAGCTGTCGCTGCGCGCCGGCGGCGACATCGAAAAGGTCGCCATCGTCGTCGACGTCCGCGAGGGCAATTTCCTCTCGTCGTTCCCGAACATTTTCCGCCGGCTGCAGAAGATGCCCCGGCTCAATCCCGTGCTCATCTTTCTCGAGGCCGACAATGCGGCGCTGGTGCGGCGGTTCAGCGAGACGCGGCGCCCGCATCCCCTCGCGCCGGACCGCTCGGTGAGTGAGGGCATCCGAGACGAGCGGGCGCGCTTGAACGCGATACGTGCGATGGCTGACGAGATCGTCGACACGTCGGACATGACGGTACACGAACTGCGGCACTTCTTTACGGCGCTGTCGCGCGATCGATCGCGCGCCCAGCTCGTCATCACGGTCCTCAGCTTCGGCTACAAGCACGGCGTGCCGGTCGACGCGGATCTGGTCTTCGATGTCAGGTGCCTGCCGAACCCGCATTTCGTGACCGCGTTGCGCCGCCGCACGGGGCGCGATCGCGCGGTCGCGACCTTCATGGAGCGCGAGCCGTCGACCCGCGAGTTCATGGACCGCTTGGAAGATTACCTGCGCTACGTGATTCCGTATTACGTGGCCGAAGGCAAGAGCTATCTGACGATCGCAATTGGCTGCACGGGCGGCCGCCACCGGTCGGTGATGATCGCCGAGCGGCTGCGCCGCGCGCTGCCCGAGGTCGGCGGGGTGCGCGTTCGGGTTCGGCACCGGGATATCGCGCATGCTTGACGGGCGGGTGGGGCTGGTGAGTCTGATCGGACGGGTGGATCTTGACCTACCAGACTTACCTGGCCCACCTGACCTGGAATCCCCACCTGACCTAGGATAGAGATCGTGATCGGAGTGGTGGTAGTCACGCACGGCCAGCTCGCCACCGAGCTGCTGAACGCGGCCGAAATGATCGTCGGCGATCTGCCGCAATTCACGGCCGTGTCGATCGGCTGGCACGACGATGTGAGTGACGCTGGAGAAGACATCGCGCAGGCGATCGAGCGCGTCCGCGGCGAGTCGGGCGTGCTGCTGTTGATCGACATGTTCGGCGGGACGCCGTCCAATCTCGGGATGACGTTTCTCGAGAAGGATCGCGTCGAGGTGATTACCGGCGTCAATCTGCCGATGTTGATCAAGCTGGCAGGTCTGAGCAACTCCCCGGATCTGCTGGCCGTGGCGCGGGCGATGCGCGAGCACGGACGCAACGCCATTTGGGTGGCGTCCGACTTCCTGCGGGGGGAGAAGACGACGATATGAGGTCGAGGTTCCGGGTTCATGGTTCAGGGCTCATGGTTCTTGTTCACCCGGAACCATGAACCTGGCGCCATGAACCCTGAACCATGAACCCGGAGCCCAGAAGCAATATGACTTCCCGTACCGTGACCGTCGTGAACCAGC
>QHWL01000023.1:14086-17765 GCA_003222555.1 Acidobacteriota bacterium
CTCGCGGCCGCTCGCGGCTCCGCGATCACGATCACCGCCGAGGGCACCGACGAGCGCGACGCCGTCGATGCGCTGGCCACACTCGTCGAGTCCGGCTTCAGCGAGGACGTATGCAGCGTCTGAAAGGTATCGGCGTCTCGCCCGGCGTCGTGTCGGGACGCGCCGTGATTCTGATTCAGCGCGCGCAGGTGCTTCGCTATCAGATCACGTCGGCGCGGCTGGGCCGCGAGCTGGCGCGGCTCGAGGAGGCCCGGACGCGTTCGCGCCAGCAACTGCGGGACATCCGCGGCCGCGTCGCGCGCCGGCGCGGCCCGGAGATGGCGTCGCTCTTCGACGCTCAGCTGTTGATGCTCGACGATCCGATGCTCGTGCCCCGCGCGGCGGAAATCGTCCGGCAACAGCGGGTCAACGCCGACTGGGCCGTCCAGCAGATCTTCGAGGAGTTCGGCGCGGTGTTCGACGAGGTCGCCGATCCCTACCTGCGGGAACGCAAGGGGGATGTCGCCGATCTGGTCGGTCGTCTCACGATGAACCTGCGAAAGGGGGTATCGACGCCGCGCGACCTTCTGCGTGAACTGGACGAAGCGTCGGTGCTCATTGCCGACGAGCTCACCCCCTCGCTCGCCGCGCAGGTGGATTGGACGAAAGTCCGCGGCTTCGCGACCGACGCCGGGAGCCGCACGTATCACACCGCGATTCTCGCCCGCTCGCTCGAGGTGCCGGCCGTCGTCGGCCTGCACGACGCGAGCCGGCGCATTACGCCGGGGCAGCTCGTGGTCATTGACGGCGCCGCCAGCGAGGTCATTCTCGAGCCGACCGATGAAGTGCTCGGGCGCGTGGCGCGTTACGCCGACGATCATCAACCGTCGATCGCCGCCGATCACCAGCGGCGGCCCGCAACGACCGCTGACGGCGTGCGGATCAAGCTGGATGCGAACATCGAGTTCCCCGACGATTTGGCCGCCGCGCGATATGCCGGCGCGGAAGGGATCGGCCTCTACCGCTCGGAGTTTCTACTGACGAGCGTCGGGGGAGACGTCGCCAACGAAGACCAGCAGTACCAGATCTACCGCGGCATGCTCGAAGGCATGGCGCCAGGCGCCGTCACCGTGCGCACGTTCGATGTCGACGAGGATCAGCTGGCATCGCAATCGGCCGAACCCCTCGGCGGGGGATGGGCCGCGGACCAGGAGCGGGGAAGCCGCCAGGGTTTGCGCGGCCTCCGACTGAGCCTCACGCGACCCGAGCTGTTTCAGGTGCAGCTGCGCGCGCTGCTCCGGGCGGCGCGACACGGGCAGCTGCGCATCATGTTCCCGTTCGTGTCGGGCGTCGAGCAGCTGCGGGAAGCACGCCGCATGGTGGCCGAGGCGGCCGCCGATCTCGCGCGGCGCGGCGAGATCGTGCCGCGGGTGCCGGTCGGCGTGATGATCGAAATCCCGGCCGCGGCCTACACGGCCGATTTGCTCGCCCGCGAAGTCGACTTCTTCACGATCGGCACCAACGATCTCATTCAATACTGTTTGGCCGTCGACCGTGCCGACGAGCGGGTGTCACGCTTGTACGAGCCGCTGCACCCGGCGATTCTCCGCATAATTGTGATGGTGCGTCGCGCCGCGGCGCGCCAACGCATCCCGGTATCGCTCTGCGGCGAGATGGCGTCGGATCCCGCGCTGCTCACGCTGCTCGTCGGCCTCGGCCTCACTGAATTCAGTATGACGCCTGGGGCGATTGCGGTCGCCAAGCAGGTCCTGGCCGAGCTCCGCAGCGACGAAATGCGCGCCGTCGCCCGGCGCATTCTTCGCCTGCCGACCGTGGACGAAATCGAACGCGAACTGCTCGCCGCGCTCGGCCGGCCGTCTCTTGCGAGCGCCTGGGGCCCGCGCGGGGAGAGCGAGCCTTGACGAGGTTTTTCACAGGTGTGGCGCGGGGCTTCCGCCTTCGCTGAAGCTTCGGCGGACCGCCGTAGCCTTGGCGGAGGCTGGTCAGCGGTCGCAGGACTAAAGAGATTGTGAACAAATCACGTTCAACGCAGAGACCGCGGAGGCCGCCGAGAAGAAATGGCTAAGGATTTCTCTGCGTGCTCTGCGAGCTCTGCGTTCAAACGTCGCATTCTTTCACAGGCTCTAAAGGCCTGCGCCACTGCAGGCTTCTGAAACCCCGCGGATCTGGGAAATGGAGTTCCTCTTGTCCCGTGATGCCACTCGAGTCGAGAAGCCCTGGGGTTACGAGCTCCACTGGGCGAAAACCGATCGCTACGTCGGCAAGCTGATTCACGTGAACGCAGGGCACGCGCTCAGCCTGCAGTTCCACACGGTGAAAGATGAGACCATCTACCTGCACTCCGGTCGTCTGGTATTCGAGATTCAGGAAGGGGAGAAGCTCGCCAAGCGCGACATGCACCCAGGAGAGCACGTCCACATCACCGCCAAGACCATCCATCGAATGACCGCCGTCGAAGACAGCGACATCTTCGAGGTGTCGACGCCGGAGCTCGACGATGTTGTGAGACTCGAGGACCGGTATGGGAGGGTGGATACCAAACGCTGAACATTGCTGATTGTTGATTGCAAATTGTTGATTTATTGTTCAATAAATCAGCAATCAGCAATTTGCAATCATCAATGTTCAGCGTCAGAATCCGGCGTTTCTGGCGCCGGCGCATGACCCATCTCGCCGCCCCGGTCCATTGACGCGCCGCGACCGCCGCCTCCACCGCCGAGCAGCACCACTCGATCGCCGCGGATCTCGGTCGTGTAGCGCTTGTTGCCGTCCTTGTCATCCCACTGCCTGGTCTGCAGCCGGCCCTCGACGTAGATCTGCTTGCCCTTGGTGAGGTATTCCTTGAGAGATTCGGCCGTTTTGCCCCACAGCACGACGCGGTGCCATTCGGTTTTCTCCTGACGCTGGCCGGCCTTGTCATTCCAGACCTCGGTTGTCGCCATGTTGATGGTCGCCACCGCTGCGCCGCCCGGCGTGTAGCGCAACTCGGCGTCGCGTCCGAGATTGCCGACCAGAATCACTTTGTTCACGCTTCCCATGAGCGCCCTTTCGACGCAAGCCTGTTGTGCCTCAGGCCTGTGAAGAAGCCGTTAACCGCCGAGACCGCCGAGACCGCGGAGAAGAACCTCAAAAGCATTCTCGGCGTGCTCTGCGTGCTCTGCGGTAAAACAGCACATTTCCATAGAAGTAGCAGGCGACATTCTACATCGTCGTCGCTTCAATGCAGAGACCGCGGAGGCCACATTTTAGGAACTGAGCAACGCAGAGAAGTTCTTGATGTTGCATTTTTCCGTGAGCTCTGCGTTCAAACGTTGTAATTTTTACAGTCTGCCAGTTCCCAGGTTCGAGTTTCCACTAAGGTCGGCTGAGCGCCTGTTTCGCGAGAAGCGCGGCACTGCTGTCTGGGTAGGTCTTGACGACGTATTCGAGCGCCTCACGCGCGGGATCGCGCTGGCCAAGGCTCTGCAACGCGAGCCCCTTCTTGAAGTACGCCTCGGGCACCGCGTTCCCGTTCGGGTAGTTGCGAATCGTCATATCGTAAGCTTCGACGGCTTTGTCGTACTTGCCGTCATTGAAGTACGAATGCCCGATCTGCACCTGAGCGTCGTCGGCCATGTCGGACTTGGGAAAACTGCGGATGTAGGCCTCGAACCCCTGAACCGCCAGATCGTACAGGCCC
>QHWL01000545.1:0-1268 GCA_003222555.1 Acidobacteriota bacterium
GAGGTGTACCAATCGCGCGCCTTCGCGTAGTCCGGGCAGTTATAGGAAATGTGATTGATGCCGAGCATCGTGAACCCGCGCGCCGGTGCGGCGCTCGCGGCGGATGCGCCGGCGGCGTAAACGGTAGCGGCGAGCGCGAGGGTTTCGCAGAATTGACGGCGGTCTACTTTTCCGGTCTCGAAGTCCTTGACAAGATTAGCGACGAAGCGTTCCATGCTGTGACCCTCCTTCAGAAATCCATTTGGAAGCCCAAAGACTTCGTGTCCCTTCACGAGCCTTCGTGACTTCGTGATGACCAGCGGGACTATGCTACGGCATCCTCTCCGGAAACCGGACGATGAACCCGTCCCGATTCGGCATCCGCACCTTGGGCAGTGTGTCGGCGTTCATGACGTCGTTCTCGCCGATAAGCTTGTTGAGCGCGAGGACGTAGGCGGTGAGCGCATAGACCTCGTCGTTGGTGAGGGTCCGCGGCTTCGGCCACGGCATCGCCCGTCGCGTGTAGTCGAAGAGAGTGGTGGCGTAGGGCCAGAAGTTGGCGATGGTCTTCGTCGTGTCGATACCGCTGGTCAGCGGGCTGCCGCCGATGAGCGCGGCAGCGAGCCCGCCCTTGCCGTCCGCGCCGTGGCACACTGCGCACTTCGCGACATAGATGCGCGAGCCCTCGGCAGGCGTTCCACTGCCGGGCGGGAGACCGGAGCC
Organism: Acidobacteriota bacterium; assembly: GCA_003222555.1. Classification (GTDB taxonomy): domain Bacteria; phylum Acidobacteriota; class Vicinamibacteria; order Vicinamibacterales; family CAVVIG01; genus JAHFUJ01. Next base: position 703 of record QHWL01000545.1, read on the forward strand.
GTCCGGCATGATGCTGATATCCCAGGCCGCGATCTCGGCCGGCGAAATCGGCTTTCCAAGATTCGGGCCCTGGGCGAAGGCGGCGCTCGAGCCGGCGATGAAGGCGATCAGAAATGCGACGTTTAAATGCAAAGCTCGCAGAGCACGCTGAGAAAAATGCAACCTATGCGTAAACATGTTTCACCTCTCCAGTGCGCTCGATGCTCCAGCTCGTGGGGCCGTTGTAGTGCTGGCTGGGGAAGCCCGTCACGCTCGGCACCGTCTTGGTCTCGCCGCGCGCGGCGATGATTTGAGCGCGGGTCGGCTGCATATTGCCCGCCTCATCCCACGCGCGGCTTTGCAGGACGGCCGGCCCGCCATCCCAGCGCCAGGGCACGCGGAACCGCGCGAAAGCCTTGGGCAGTACCGGTTCCTGCAGTGCCGCTTGCGCCCAGCTCTTGCCGCCGTCGGCCGAGACCATGACCTTCGAGATCCGTCCGCTGGCCGAATAGGCGATGCCAGAGATCTCGTAGAACCCCGGCCCGTTCAACTTCAGGCCAGGAGAGGGGTGCGTGACGAAGGATTTG
>QHWL01000545.1:1286-4271 GCA_003222555.1 Acidobacteriota bacterium
AGTAGAACTGGTACGCCTTTCCACTCGGCAGAATCGGCGCATAGGTCCTCGCCTCGTAGTAGCTCATGGCGGGCGCCTCGACGAGCTTGATCCGGCGCACCCACTTGACGTTCATGTTGCCTTCCCAGCCGGGCAACAGCAGTCGCATCGGATAGCCGTTGCCCGGCATGAGCCGCTCGCCGTTCTGGTAAAGCGCGATCATGGCGTCATCCAATGCCTTGGCCATCGGTACGCTCCGGCTCAGGGCCAAGGAGTCCGCGCCCTCGGCGATGAGCCATTTCGCTTTCGGGTCTATGCCGGCTTCCTCGAGCAGCGTGGACAGCATGACGCCCGTCCATTCGGCGCAGGAGACCAAACCGTGCAGTGCTTGTACGGTGCCGTCGATCGGTTCCTTGGAAAAAAGCGGCGCACTATTGCCCCCGCATTCGACGAACGCCATGCGCGACACCATCGGATAGCGCATGAGCGCATCGAGCGTGAAGACGAGCGGCCGCCGCACCAGCCCGTGTATCACCAGGCGGTGTTTGTCCGGGTCGATGTCCGGGTTGCCGGAATGCGAAATGACGAAGTGCAGGCCGTTCGGCGTCAACGTGCCGTTGAGCAGATGGTGTGGCGTGCGCCCGTGCTGGGTGCGCGGCTCCCCCCTGGGATTGCTCAGCGTCCGCACGGCGTTTTTCTCGAACGGCGCCGGCACGCCATACGCCGGGATGGGATTGCCGGCCCCCCTGCTCCACGGATCGTCGGCGAGCTGCTGGGCGGCTGCCGTATCACTGAGGGCATAACCCGTCATTGCGGCGGCGAAGGCCGCGCCGCCCTTGAAAAAAGCGCGACGGTCGAGCAACCCGTTTCGAGCCACGACTTCCAGGTCTTCCCCTTGCCGCGTCGAGCGACTGCTTGGCATGGCGCCCTCCTGTTCGCGTTGTTCCCGGCCACTGATGGCCCCCGGATAGAGTGAGTCGCGAAAATCGCGCTACGCGATAGACTAACCCCACCTGCTGAAAATCGACACTACGAAAAATGGACCGGAAGAAACCCTCCTTCGCAATCGTCGGAGCTGGCATGGGCGGCCTTGCTGCTGCGGCAACGCTTATCGAGGACGCGGCCGTCCTGGCTCGTTGCCTGGCCGACGTGGACGGCGACGATCTCGAAGGCGCCTTCACGCGCTACGAGGCGCATCGCAAGCCGCGCACGTCCCGCATCCAGGCCATCTCGAGCGCAAATACCTGGATGAAGGGAGGGAACGACGATACGTCGTGGCTGTACGGCTACGATGCGTGGAGTGTGCCGCTGATTGCCGAGCCACCGGCGACCGGAGCTGACGGCGCCATCCGATGACGCGAGAGGCCCGCGACGCCACGTTCGACACGTCGGACGGATCGGCGATCGCATTCACGCTCCACTTCGCGCCGCGCGCTGGCGCCCCGCGCCTGGTGCTGATTCATTCGCTGGCGCTCGACCGCGGCGTCTGGGACGGAGTCGTGGCGACAGTGGGGAGTGACGTCGAGCTCCTCACTTACGACTGTCGCGGCCACGGGCGTTCCGCGCGCCGCGCCACCACGTTCACGGCCGAGCTCTTTGCGCGCGACCTCGCGGAATTGCTGGATCATGTCGGCTGGGAGAACGCCGCAATCGGCGGCTGCTCGATGGGCGGATGCGTCGCGATGGCATTTGCGGGTCTGTTCCCAGCAAGGGTCAACGGGCTCGGCCTCGTCGACACCACGGCTTGGTACGGTCCCCAAGCCGCCGAGCAGTTCCGCGCGCGAGCGGCTGCGGCGCGCGCGAGAGGCATGAGCGGGCTCGTCGACTTCCAGGTCGCGCGGTGGTTCAGCGACACGTTCCGGCGCGACCATCCGGAGTTGGTGTCGCGAGCCACGCAGACATTCCTCGCCAACGACTTCGATTGCTACGCGGCGAGCTGCGCTCTTCTAGGCGACGCCGACCTGCGACCCTACCTGCAGGCCTTCAGGATGCCCGTGGCCATCATGGTCGGTGAGGAGGATCAGGCCACGCCAACGGAGATGGCGCGTCAGCTGCACGAAGCCATTCCGCATTCCACGCTCACGATCTTGCCCGGCGCACGGCACTTGACTCCCATCGAGTGTCGCGATCCGATCAGTTCCCAGCTCCTCACCGTGCTGCGGCGGTCATGACGGGGGATGGCCGGCTCGCGAGTGTCGCCGACGCGACGGCGCTCGTCGCCCGCATCGAAAGCGTGCCGTTCTCGCGTTGGCATCTGCGCCCGCGCATCATCGTCGGCAGCGCGACGTTCTTCGATGCTTTTGACGCGCTCTCACTGGCGTTCGTGCTGCCAGTTCTCGTCGGCCTGTGGCACCTCTCGCCGGCGCAAGTCGGCAATCTCATCGCTATCGGCTATTTGGGACAGTTTCTCGGAGCGCTGGCGTTCGGTTGGCTGGCCGAATCGTTCGGACGAATCCGCAGCGCGGCGGCCGCCGTCGCCATCATGTCCGTGATGAGCCTCGGCTGCGCGATCTCCGGGAATTACGCGACGCTCCTCGCATGCCGGTTCGTGCAAGGTATTGGTGTCGGTGGCGAAATGCCGGTGGCCGCCGTCTACGTCAATGAGCTTTCGAAGGCCCACGGACGAGGACGGTTTTTTCTGCTCTACGAATTGATTTTTCCGATCGGGCTCATGGTGACCGGCCAGATTGGTGCGGTGCTGGTGCCGGCGGTCGGCTGGCAGGTCATGTTGCTTATCGGCGGCGTCCCTGGTCTCCTCATTGCTCTGCTGATCCTGGGGCTGCCCGAATCGCCGCGCTGGTTGATAGCGAAGGGCCGGCTCGCGGAAGCGGAAACGATCGTGAGTGCGATGGAAGCCAGCACCGATCGTAGAGTGACCCTCGCGCCGCTCGGGGAGCGCCTCACCGGCAGCGCATCGTCTCCACGCGCGGAAGCTGCGCCGCAGAGCGGCTGGAGCACGCTCCTGTCAGGCGTATATCGCACGCGAACCGTGATCGCGTGGACCCT
>QHWL01000546.1 GCA_003222555.1 Acidobacteriota bacterium
GTTCCACCGGCCGGGAACCACTGACGGAGAGGACCGTCAACGGCAATCCAAGCTGGAGGATGACGCCGCGGACGAGCAGCTCAACTTCGGTCGCGTTCATCGCGACCGTTAGACGACTCTGACGTTCTCACCTCTCGGGCCCTTCGGACCCTGTCCCTTGTCGAACGTGACGGCTTGTCCTTCGCGAAGGTCGTCGAAGGGCGTCTGAGTGCAAGCCGACTGATGGAAGAAGTACTCGTTGCCATCACCCGCCACAATGAACCCGAACCCTTTTTCGCTCACGAGCCGCTTAATCGTGCCATTCATCGGTGCCATGTCGTCTCCTCAATCGTTGCTGTCGACTTCTGATTCCGTGTGACCAAATCGCCAATCGATCCGCCGACGCCGCCAGACGCCACTCCAATCTTCGCTCGTTCTTGCTCCGCCCACTGCACTAATGGCCGTGCCCGCGCCCGCGCTGCCTCCGATAATCAGCGCTTCCTTCTCAGATGAGATGATCGCTAGATCGTTCACGTGCGCCCGACCGATCGCCGCAATTGGGCCTGTCGGCGCGCACCCCTTGAAGGCGGGAGCATTGCACGAACGCTGGCTGGCTCAAGGCTGATAGACCTCTGGAAACCACTATATGCTCCCAGACCTGTCGCGATATGTACCCTATTGCACACCGCCGATCGGACTCGTCTATTGCTCCGCTCTCAGAGCTACGGGCTTATCCAGCCTGAATTCGAGGACGGTTTCAGCCGGAACTCGCACGTCCTTGCCCCTTGTGAGCACCTGGACTCCCGCTCCACCTGCCGCGCCGGCCAGGACGCCGATCACGGCGCCTTTCCGGCCCCCCGCAATCGCCCCTAGGATGGAGCCCAGGGCGGCTCCCCCGCCGACTGCCTCTGCCGTCCGCTTGTTCTTGCCGATGCCGGTGGCGCTTCCTTCTTTCAGGTCTGTGGTGCTGACGAGATAGCGCCTGCCTCCGACCGTGATCGACTTGATGTCGAGCATCATCTCCGGGCTACCCGTCGCGCCGCCCGACGAGATCCTACGGACCACGAGCTCAACGCTGGCGCCCTGGGGCACAATCACGTTGCTCGAGTCGCCGACGACGTCGTATTCAACGAGGGCGGGGAATATCCGATTCGCGACGCCGGCTGTCGAGTCAATCTCCTCAACGGTTCGAACCGCGAGCTCGGTCCCGGTGGGGAGCATTTCCAGGCTGCGGCCGCTTGTTCCAACCGCGGCACTCCCCTGTGTCACCCCGTCAGATCGATCGGCGGCACTCCGCTGGGTCACCGAGTCAAATTCGAGGGTCTGGACCTGCCTGGTGTTGTACCGGCGCACAACACCGCGCTGATCCTTGAACGTAATGGTCTGCGCGACAATTCCAACCAGGGTTCCGGAAACGCTCGTGCCGTCTTTCATGGTCAACGTGTCGCCTGACGCCGATTGGGCCAGCGACACCAAGAACACGCTCATCGCGGCCGCCAATACGATTGTTCTCATAGATCTCTCCTTGCGAGCTCCGGGGACCCCATAAGGTCCGCCCTCAGTACGGGTGCACTGCTTCTCCGGGGTGGTGTGGTCCGTCGCGTCGACCCTCCCCACCAACCACTATACCGACGGGACGGCGATCG
>QHWL01000557.1 GCA_003222555.1 Acidobacteriota bacterium
TCGACCACCCGCTCGTAAGCGCTGCGCGAACGGCGCAGCTCAGCGACCCGCCGGTGTCGCGGGAGTATCTGAACGAAGACGGCAGCGGCGAGCTCGGCGTCGCCGCTCGCATCGCGGCGCTCGGCTGGACCGTCATCGTCGAGCAGCCGACGCGCGAGGCCTATGCGAACGCGGCCGCCCTTCAACGGCAGCTCGTCGTCGCCATTCTCGTGGTCCTACTCGGGATGATCTCGCTCGGGTATTTCTTCGGCCGCGGGTTCATTACGCCGATTCTCGCGCTCCAACGAGCGACGAGCGATGTTGCCGCCGGCCAGCTCGACGCGCGGGTCGACATCCGCACCGGCGACGAGTTCTCCGACCTCGGCGATTCGTTCAACACGATGGCCGATCGCCTGATCCAGCTGCAGGAGGACGTCAAGCGGCAGGAACGTCACGCGATGTTCGGGCGGATCGCCGCCGGCCTCGTGCACGATCTGGCGCACCCGATCCAGAACATCGGCAACAGCGCGCGCCTTCTGATGCGCGACGACGAGGATCCTGAATCGCGCGAGACGTTCCGGCGGACGATCGACCGCGAGCTGGCGACGCTCAAGCGTTTCCTGGACGACCTGCGCAATATCGTCAAGCCGCAGCCGATCGAACGCTTCGCGATGGACGTCAACGGATCGGTGGCCGAGATGGTGGAATCGATGCGCACCGAAGGCGAGCGGACCGGCGTGAGCATCGAGCCGCGCTACGGGGAAGGGCCGCTCGTCATCGAAGGCGACCGGTTCGCCCTGGGTCGCGTCTACCGCAATCTCATCACCAACGCGATTCAGGCAACGGCGCCCGGCGGCCGCGTCGCCATCACCACGGCGCGCGCCGGCAATCGCGTCGAGATCCGCGTCAGCGATACCGGCACGGGCATCCCACCGGAGCGCTTGTCGGCGATCTTCGACGATTTCATGACGACCAAGCGCCGCGGGCTGGGACTGGGTCTGGCGATCTCCAAGCGGATCGTCGAACAACTCGACGGCACCATTGAAGTCGAAAGCCAGGTCGGGCAAGGCACCGCGTTCACGCTGAGATTCCCGGCGCGCGACGATTTGTCCGCGCAGCAGGCCGCAAGTTAGCGCAGGTTGAAGCCGGACACGCCGAACGACTGAGGGAGGTTGAAATGTTTAGAACACTCTTGAAAACAGACGCGCTGGCAATTGCCGACCAGACGTTCCCGGTGAAGTACTTCGAGCTGCGCACGCTAAGAGGCGCCCGGCGGTACAGCGCCGAGATTCTGCTGGGCCCCGGCGATCGCATCATCCTGGACGATGATTCGGTGACCAACCTCGAAACGCGCACGACGAACCTGGTGCCGGCGACGTTATACAGCCGCCTGCTGGCGGGTCGCGCGACGGCGGCGTAGGCGGGAGCTGCGGGCGGTGAAGGGTTTGCGCGCGCTCACGAGCGAGAAATATCCGTACGAGTGGGCGACGCTGACATCCACAAATCCGCACTCTTGTAGAAGATCCTCCAGCTCTTCGGACGTAAACTGCTGCCCGTCGGTCGTCAGAAGAATATTCATCGAGAACGAGGCGGCCGCCAGCGGACCGTCCTTCGAGTCTGCCAGCAGAATCTCGTGCACGTAGAGGCGGCCTCCTGCCGGCAGCGCATCGAAGCTCCGGCGGCCCAGGAACGCGCACGTCGCCCGATCCCAGTCGTGAAAGACGTTACTGAAAAAGACGGCATCGTGACCTTCCGGCCAGGCGTCCTTGAACATGTTCATCGGCCGGGTGTCGATACGGTGCTCGAGCTCATATTGGTCCACGTATCTCGCCGATAATCGGCTGATAGCTGGCAGCTCCAGGATCGTGCAGTGCACTTTTGGATAGCGGAGCGCCAGAGCAATTGAGAAGCAGCCCGACCCGCCGCCGACGTCGAGCAATCGTCTCACCGCGCGAAAGTCCGCCCAGCGCACCAACCCCATGGCCGCAGGAAACGAGTAGGCGTGCATGTGCTCGGTCACGAGCTTGGCGGTCGCCCGATCGAGCTTGGGCGCCTTCCACCAGCGCGTCAGAGACTTTTCGGACGCTTTGCTTCGCTTTGCCTCGGACGGCACTTCGCGTAGGGTCTGCCACAGCCGAGCTGCGGTCGACGACTCGCGGCCGCTCTCGGCCGACTCAGGAAACCGAGCGCCGCCAGAAGAGCCAAAAGCGCCTCGCTTTTTCGAGGTCGCAGCGCCAGCTGGCGAGCGATCGCCTCGCCGGTCGCCGGCCCTTTGGCCAACAGCGAAAACAGACCGACCTGCTCGGCA
>QHWL01000558.1:0-1804 GCA_003222555.1 Acidobacteriota bacterium
CCACGTGCGCGCGCACCAGATAGGCGGCCGTCGCAGACGACGAGTCGAGATGCGACTTGAAGACGAAGCCGCGCATGCCCCTCCGTTTCGCGAGCTTCGCCTCGTCGAACACATCGATGGACATTTTCTGATTGGTGAACCTGGGGGCTGGACCCAGATGCTCATGGATGTCGATGGCTCCGACGAGCGCAGGATCCATCAGTCCCAGATCGACAGGACCTCTCGTGCCATCCACGCGAAGCATGTTTTCGGGATCTCCGCGGAAGGGCTCCTGGGTGCTGCCCGCTTGACCCCCAACAAGGGTCGCGAGCCTCAGGGTTGCGAAGAGCACGACGAAGAAAATCCCAAGCGCCGATGATTCGCATGCGCCTCTCATCACGCAGCCTCCTGTTCTCCCGTGACGAAATTATTGCGTGCCACGACACTCGCGTCAACCGCGTCTCACGTTCCTCGAGACGGAGTTGACCCGTTTCGGACCACTCGTCGATGAGAGGAATCGTCCAAATCTGGTTTTGTCAGCGTCGCGGCAGGTTATGGCGCAAGAGGGGATTTCGCGTGCCCAGCGACGACGGTGAGCGCAAGACGTATCGGCATCGCTCGCGCCGCCGGTTTCGGAGCGAACGATCCGCCGAACGCGGCGGACAGAAGGTCGGGATCGTCGAGGTTCGCCACCACCTCGATACGGCTGCCGCGCGGCAACGCAATGGGCCGCTCGAACCAGTAGCGTCGCGACCAGTCGGCGCGCGTCTTCGACCGAATCATCGGCGCACGCGAGCCGTCGGCCAGGATCGCCTGGACCTGCAGCGTGATGTTGGCGGGCGCCTGATCGGGACTGAGAGCCAGCGCCTGCATATCCTCATCGATCGTCTGGCTGAAGGTGAGCGTCCGATCTTTTGCCTCGACGGTCGCTGGCTCGGCGACGGGCAGTGTGAACAGTTCCTGGGGGCTCTGCTCGGGCGCAAAGTAGACGCCGATCGTGCTGCGATCGACCATCACCTTGCGTTCGAACTGCCACGTCTTCTTGTAGTGGATACGGACCCCCAGCTCGGCGCCCGCCGGCAGGCTGAAGGCCGTCCCGATTTGCGTGGGCTCGGGATCTTGACCTGGCAGCCAGCGCGCGAGCACGTGCTCAGGCCCCGGAGCGGTGCCCGACTGCGTCGCCCCTTTCACATAGATCGCCGCACTGCGTACCATCGACGGGTTGCCCGGCAGCAAGTCGACCGCGCGGACCCACCGCCGATCCGTTGTGCCCGTCGCGACCGTGAACTCCTGCGTTTCCTCCATCTTGTCCGCGACGACAGTGAATTCCGGGAGCTGTAGCTTCAGGCTCGGCTCGCCCATGGCCCACTCGTTCTTCAGCGTGACCGGCGGCGCCGTGCGCGACGGATCGCCCGGCGGGTTGCCTCCGATCGTCCACGTGAGGATGACGTCGACCTCGCGCGCGGTAAGGAGGTTCGCGTGCTTGAGCTCGCCGAAGCCTCCGTCCGCGTTCCAGGGCGGCATGTGGGAGGCGATCAATTCGGCGCGGATCGACTCGGCCCACGGAAACGCGTCCTGGTAATTCATCAGCGACATCGGGGCGACGCCGCCCTCGACGTGACAGCGCCCGCACTTGTCCCGGAAGATCGGAAACACGTCCTCGTTGAAAGTGTACTTCGACGTGATCGGCTTGTGCGTCTCACCGCGCTGGCTCGAGATTGATACAGCTGCCAGGATCACACCGAAGAAGATGAGAAAGCGTCGCATTCTGAGATTATTTCGGAAATGCCGACTCGATGTCTCTCACGGCGGCGGCGAACCGCTC
>QHWL01000558.1:1832-5496 GCA_003222555.1 Acidobacteriota bacterium
CCGATGTCCGCCAACATGTCGAGGAGATACGCCGATCGGACGACTTGCGCGATAGACGACTCGACAGCCTTCCGATCGTCGGCCGGGATTTCGGTCTGATGCGCTTCGAGCGCGACCGAAAGGTCCTTGGCTTGAAACGCGGGAACGTAGATGGCGGCGAACTCCCCGGCGTCGATGAACCTCTTGATCTGATTCGTCCTCGTGCGCAATTGCGCGAGCAGCTCCGGAATCGTGTCTGGAATCGGCAGGGGAATCAGCGCGGGATCGACGCCGGTTGGAATTGGCTCCGCGCCCGTAGCGGATGCAGGTGACGGGGGAGGGGCAGACGTCGCCGAGTTCCCCCTCGGCACTGTTGCAGGCGCGGCTGACGAAGGCGACGATGCCGCGGGCGCCATCGTCATGGCGGCGGGCGATGAGGCCGGCTCTTTCGAGTATCGCTCGAAGCTGAAATCGAACACGTGCTCCGGCGCGTCGGCCTGGAACTTCACCTTGGCCTGTAGGGCCGCCGGCAGCGCTCTCTCGCCGATCTTTGCTTCGAGATAGCGTCCGTTTCGGGCTGGCACCAGCGTGAACGATTGAGTGGGCGTGGTGATTGGCGCCTTCCGATCGACCGGTTGGATCACGACCCTCGCCGTTGCCGTGCGCATCTGATCGCGCGGCAGCGGTTTCGTGTAGTCGTCGTAAAGGTACAGACGGTGGAAACGCGCCTTCGAGATGATGCCGGTTGTCTGGCGCCATGAAGAATTGACCGCCGTGCTTCGGATTGTGATCGCCGTGCGCCCGTGCCACGTACTTCTTCAGCATCGGCGATCCGTCGGCGCAACTACCCGGAGCGATCGCGCTGATGTCCGTATTGCGGCAGGTCCATGTCAGCGACATAGTCATTTGAATGAGGTCGCGGCCGTCGAGCGGACACTTGCCAGGAGCGCCTTTGACCACCACGCCGTGCACCGGACAGGTCCACACCGGGTCGAGACGCGCCGGCACGAGTTGCATGCCGCATTTCTGGCACTTGCCGGGCTTGTCTTCGACGACATCCGCGTCCTGCACCATGGGGCAGACGTACGAAACGGGCGGAATCTGTTCCGAAGAAGTGGCACTCGCCGCCGCCGCTCGTTTGGCGGTCTGCCCCTGAGCGACGGGAGCAGCGGCGAGCACAATCGCGGTTATGAGAACGGCCGAGTTCATGGCCTTCACTATGTTATACCCTCGGGCCTTGCCCGCAAATGAGCGACGAACCCGTTCGCGCATCCCGAATCGTCGTCCGGCAGGAAGCGAGACTGTCACTTTGACAGTCGACTCACCTTCCTCTATTGTTGATTTGTTCGTTGCCCGCTCGGACCCCATTGGAAAAGGTGAGGAAAATGATTCAGACGACGCGGATTGTGTGTTTTGTGTTTGCCGTGACGGCCTTCTCGGTGGGCCCGGCCTCGTCGCAAACCACCCTGGAAATCAAGGATTTCCTCACGATGCCAATCACCGGGCTGGTCGATGGCAAGGTTGGCAACAGCGTTTTGCTTTCGAGAGTCAATTCCGTGAAAGAGGAGCCCGGAGGAGCCACCCGGTTGTTCATTCCTGACCAGAATGGGCCCTTGTACATCCTCGACAAAGCGACGCAGAAACTGACGACGTACCTCGACTTCAATGGCCGCGACCAGCGGCCGGGCATGTTCCACAGGTTGAGTTACGAGCAGGGATATGGAAATGGGTTGAACTGTTTTGTGTTCGACCCCGACTATCGAAGAAACGGGAAGTTCTACACCGTGCACATGGAAGAATCCTCGATGAATGGCTCCAGCGTGCCCGACAACAAGAATTTCCCTGGCCTCAACGCGACGGGCTACGTTCCGACGGCGGCGATCGGGTCGCCAGGCCCCGCGATCATCGAGGGCGTCATCGTCGAATGGACCGATACGAACATCTCGAATTCCACGTTCGAAGGCAGGGCCCGCGAGATCCTGCGCGTGCAGCTGACCGGGCGCGCTCACCCGACGGGCGAGATCATTTTCAATCCCGCCGCTCGGCCCGGCGACCCCGATTGGCGTGTGATGTACATCGGCCAGGGTGACAGCGCCTCGGGCGAGTCGAAAACACCATTCCGAACCAATCCCCAGCGGCTCGATACGCTGCTCGGCAAGATCCTTCGCATCATTCCGGATCTCAACGAACACACCACGACGAGTACGGTGAGCGAAAATGGCCGCTACCGAATTCCGAACGACAACCCCTTCGTGTCAAAGGCGGGCGCCCGGAAAGAGATCTGGGCGTATGGCTTCCGCAATCCGCATCGTCTCAGCTGGGCCGTCGACCCTGCGAATCCGGCAAATAATCGCCTCATCGCGAACTCGGTCGGACTGCACACATGGGAAACCGTCAACATCATTCACAAGGGAGCCAACTACGGATATTCGCAGCGCGAGGGGAACGAGATCGTGAAGGACGACAACACGACCGGCCCCCTGCCTGCGCTCGACAAAATTCTGGTGTACGTCCACGACACCCCGACCGAGGAACTGGTCGTCCCGACCTACCCCGTTGCTCAGTACGGACACGTCCCTGGCGGTGGTGATGCCATTGGAACCGGCTACGTCTATCAAGGGAAGGCCATTCCTGCACTCCAGGGCAAGTATGTGTTCACCGACATCACCACCGGCCGCATCTGGTACAGCGATTACAAGGAGATGCTTGCCGCCGACGATGGCAAGCCGAATACGATGGCTCAGATGCACGAGCTGAAAATCAGTTGGAAGAATCCCTATTCGCCGGCCGCGAGCGCGCAGATCTACGACACGATGTTTCCGATTGCGGAGGCGGCGTACCAAGCCCGCGGCGGAAAGGATCCGGATTTGCCGGGCAGATCGACCGTGTCTGGGGAGGGTCGCGCAGACACCCGGGTCGCGGTCGATGCAGCGGGCGAGCTGTACATCTACACGAAGACCGACGGCGTGATTCGGCAGGTCGTCGGCGCAAAGTAACTGCCCGGTTCGTGCTCGAGGAGGAGAGCCTCAGGTGACGAATCGGCTCAAGGGGTCGATGGCGGCGATGGCGGTCGCGCCCAGCATGAGCCGCGCAACGCCTCGATCGCTACTTGATGCCTTGGATGGCCAACGGGAAGACCGGCTCCATCGCCGAAGCACCGCCATCAACGTACAGCAGCTGGCCGGTGATGAAGCTCGCCTGGTCAGTGCAGAGGAGAACCACGGCGTTGCCGATGTCGGCTGGCAGGCCGAGGCGCCTCATGGGCGTCCAGCCGCTCTCATGCCAGTCCTTGATCATCTGGAACACCTGGGGCGGCAGCCCGCTGAGGACGCTGTCGTCGCAGGCGCCCGGACTGATGATGTTCACTGTGATGCCCTTCTGGGCGAGAGCGACCGCGAAATAACGAGCCAGCGCCTCCTTCGCGGCTTTCGCTGAGCCCATGGCGACCCAAGGCTGCCAGCTGCCGGTTTGCCCGCCGGGCGCGTAGGTGATGGCGATGATCCGGCCGTTCTTGCCCATCATCGGCACCGCTGCGCGGACCGCAACCAGGAACTCCGTCGCCTGGGTGTCAAACGTCGCCTGCCATGCCTCCAGCGGGATCTGCATTGGTTCCGCGTAGAAGCCTGTGGCGAGCGTAGCCCTGGCGTTAGAAACGAAGATGTCCAGGCCGCCGAATTGGGACTTG
>QHWL01000559.1:0-1599 GCA_003222555.1 Acidobacteriota bacterium
TTCGCCTCGACGTACTCGTCCCGCTTGCCATTGCCGTTGGTGTCGAGGATGAGCGGCGTCCACCCCTGCGACTTCACCTCGTCGCCGGTCCGATCGTACATCCTCGTGTTCAGCCAACCGACGACGCCGCTGTCGGGGCCGCCGGCGCTGGTCCAGAGCGTGTTGTCGGCGTCCTTGGCGAAATACAGATGTTGGGTGCTGAAGCAGGTGTTGATCAGCGACCACTTGCCCGTCTTCGGATCGTACATGGAGAGCTGACGCCCCGAGACGCCCAGCGGCGCAACCTTGGCCGAGGGGTGATCCGAGCCTTGCTTGCAGAAGTCCGGGTTTTCGGGCGGTCGTATCCGCGCGGTGAACCACACGCGCCCTTTTTCATCAAGTATGGGGTTGTGAACGCTGGTGTGGCCATCCCAGATCGGCTCGTCGCCCCAGTACGGCGACGTTCCTCGCGGCAGATCGGTCGACGAAGGCGTCTTGGGATCGCGGTACGGGTGCTTCACCTGCGTGGCCGTGGCCGTGTTCGGATCGAGGACCGGTACCATATCGGTGCTCTCCTCGGGCGACCCGTAGATCAGTCCGTTGGCGTTCACGCGCGGATCGCGCTTGTCGCTCGAGATCGCATCGTGAAGGTAGGCCTTCGGCGTGGACCACTCCCACATGCTGATGCCGACGTTGCGCTCCACGCCCTGAGGCCGGTCCGGCTTGGCGAAGGGGAGTTCTCCTGCCGCGATGCGGTCGGTCCAGTCCGCGAACAATGACACCGCCTTCTGGGGACCCAACCGGCCGAGGGTGACGGCCATGTTGTTTTTGGCTTGTCCGGCTTGAAGCCGGCGCCTCCAGGCCTCGACCGAATTTTGGGAAGGGCCCAATGCCGTCGGGATCCTCCGCACGCCCTTCGAGCCGAGCGCGTGGCACGATTGGCACGAGTTCTTGACCGTGTCGATCCAATAGGGCTGCGTCTTCATGACCTCCTGGATGCCGTTGCCGTTCGGACCCGTGCCGGGGAATTCGCTCTTGTCCGGAATCTTGAGCATCGAATACCAATAAACGCCCGGATAGTATTCCGCCGCCATTGCCGCATTCGGCGCGGGAACCGCGGTCAAGTTGAGATGCGTGCCGGGCGCGGTTTTCACCTTGGGCGAATCGACGAGCCCATAGCCGCGTACCCAGACGCTGTAGCTGGCCTTCGGGAGGTCGGGGATGAGGTAGCCGCCGGTGTCGTTGGTCACGACCATCTTGCCGAACTTGGTGGGAAGGTCGCTCGTTTCCGCGATCACCAAGACCCCCGCTTCCGGCCCGTTTGGACTGGTGACCACTCCGGCGAGGTCGGCACCCCCGATCGCGATCGTCGTGGCAGCACCTCGTTGGGCACGGAGTCCAGCTGACGCGCCGGCCAAACACGCGGCAATGGCGATCATCGCCGCGGCCGTCACGTGCGGGTTTCTTTTCGTCTTCATGAAGGCCTCCTAAACGATCACTTCGATGCCAGCTGTCGCGTTGAAATCGGCAGTGTGGGAAACGATGATCATCCAGCGTCCGCCGCGTTTGGCCATCAGAAAGTTGGCGTACCCCGCGCGGTACGGCCAATCTGCGCCTTCA
>QHWL01000559.1:1621-4600 GCA_003222555.1 Acidobacteriota bacterium
GGCCAATCTGCGCCTTCACGTGTCCGGGCGCCAGTCATGGTCCAGAAATCGTCCACCGAAGCCAGTTCGAGGCCGAGGTAGCGGACGGACTTCACGATGTCCATGCGATGCGTGTTCTTGTAGAGGTCTGCGAAGAGGGTTGCATGATTGTCCTCGACCTCCTTGCGACTTTCAGAGACATCTCCGCGCCAGCCGACCCACCGCACATCCTCAGCCACCGAGGCGCACATGGCGCGCGCATCGTGTCGGTTCCAGCCATCGCTGAATCCGGCAACGACCTCGCGGACGGCGGCGTCATCGCCGGCCTCTTCCGTGGAGATCGCCCGCGCCACGGCGATCGTCAGCGGCGCCGCCAGCACCAAGATCAGCATCGCCACAAGCCATTTCGGATCTTTTGTTGCGGCGCTTACCACTCTCGTTGTCATGTTCTCTGCTCCTCATTTATGAACCGGATCAGCTTGCTCCCACTCTTCGGGCAAGGACGATTAGCGCGCTGGGCCGCGAGCGATCGCCGGGTTGACGTAACCGGCCGGCAGCACGTGATCGAGATCGACGCGGACGACGAGATAATTCATGTCGCTTTCGACGCCGCTGAACCAGTGCGCGACGCCCGGCGGAATGACGATCACGTCGCCAGGCCCGACCTTGCGGGTTTGCCCGCCTCGGATCGCGGTGCCGCCGGTGCTCGGGCCGACAAGTACCTTCACCGTGTTGCCGTCGGCCGGCGCCGGCGCCGGCTCGACCATCTCACCTCCGGTGACGAATGTCCCTGTGCCTTCGATGATGTGATAGATCTCGGTCACCTGCGAGTGCGAGATGGCCGTCTGTTTCGCCCGCGCGGCGCGGTGCAGCACGCCGACCGCGACATTGTACTTGCCGATGTCGACGACGCGGATCTGCTGATCCATAACGGCGTCGGCCGGCGCGGTCCTGATCGTCGCGCGGATGTCGGCGTTGGTCACGTCGACGGCGGATAGCTGAGGGGTTCGAGACTGTGACTGCGTCACCGCCTGAGACGCCACGAATAGAATCGCGAGCATGGCGAGAAGTGTTGGCCGCATCGGCCCTCCTAGAACGCGTACTATACCCTTGACGGCGCATTCATGACACTCCAGACGAAAGAATCTGGATACCCGCGGAGGCTTGGTGTATAACGGTTCTCATCTGGAGCGGCCAGAACGGAAATCCCGGTCAACAGCCCCGGCTAGCGTCGATTGCCATACAGCGCTCCCGGGAGGAAACCGAAAATGACATGTCGAATTGTTATGTGCGCAATGGCCGCCTTCATCTGGTTCGCGTGTTTAGCGCCGCCGCGCCTGGCAGGTCAAGCGCCTTCGTCAGCGGCGAAAAAGAAGGTCTGGACTCCACCGCGCACGCCCGACGGCCAGCCGGACTTCCAGGGATTTTGGGCCAGTGCCACTCTCACACCGGTGGAGCGCCCGTTGGAGGTCGGCGGCAAGGAATTCTTGACTGAACAGGAAGCCGCGGAGTACGAGAGGCGGACGCTCGAACAGGTCAACAGCGATCGCCGCGATGGCGGCGCCGAGGTTGATCTTCGCCGGAACTACAACGAAGTGTGGCGGGACCGGGGAAGCACGGTTGTCGCGAGCCGGCGCACATCGATCGTCGTGGACCCGCCGGACGGAAGACTCCCAGCGTTTACTCCTGAGGCGCGCAAGAACCAGGCCGCCAGGGTGCCGGTAGATGCGGCCAGCGGCCCTGAGGACTTGCCGTTACGAATGCGCTGCATCTCACGCGATCTGCCGATGATTCCGACACCCAACAATAATTTCTTGCAAATTATTCAAGCTCCCGGATACGTGGCGATTCTCTTCGAGATGATGCATGAGGTTCGGCTCATTCCTCTGGACGGTCGGTCGCATGTGAGTCCCAAGATCCACGGCTACATGGGGGACTCGCGCGGTCATTGGGAGGGTGGGACGCTGGTGATCGATACGACGAACTTCGTCGGCAAAGGCAACTTCTACGGAGCCGATGCCGGCCTGCATTTGAAGGAGCGCCTGACTCGCACGGACCCCGACACGATCCTGTACGAGTTTACCGTCGACGATCCCACGGCGTTTACCAGGCCTTGGAGGGGAGAGCTTTCCATGACAAAGAGTCAGCAAGGGCCCTTCGAGTACGCGTGCCACGAAGGTAACTACGCGATGACGAATACTCTTTCGGGTGCGCGCGCTGCAGAGAAGTGAGAGACTGGGCAAGAGACAGAAAAGCGTCGGAAGCGATAAGAGCTCTGCTATTGCTTGTCAGCGGGGTTGTTGAACCGCATGGCCTTGTCGTATTCCCTAAACTCCGACACCGAACACATCATCTCTCTGACATCGGTAGTCGGCGGCAACAGCTTCATGGGGAACTTGTCGAGGGCCACCCAGGGTTTCGTATACATCTTCGGGTCGTTAATCGTCACCGTGAGCTCTAACCTGTCGTGATTGACGCGATGGAACCGTTCCTCCATGAGCAGATCGGCGCTATGCGGACGGCCAGCCTTATCGAGCCAAGTTCTTTCATCCGTCCCGTTTGTCTGCACGACTAACGTGTAATCATCCTCCCACTTGCCTACCGAGTACCCGAACCACCGCGGCTCGGGAGGATCTTTGTCGAGTTCTCGCCCGTCCGTCCAGATGACGCGCCATATCTTGTCGAATTCGTACAGGATTATCACCGAGACGGGCGTCTGAAGGATCTGAGTCGTTCGTAGCTCATAGAGGTCTTCGCGAGGGAGTCCCTGAGGATCGCACAAGACTACTGCTGGATCATTGATCTCCCCGGGTTGAACCATTCTGGCGCCATTTCCAGGCTTACTGGCGTTCAACTTTTGCAACCCCAAAGCCGTGTAGGGTAACTGATGTTCCGGCTTGCCGTCTTCCGGCATTGCCTTCGAGCCAGTTCCCCCGATTCCGTCGCCCGGCCCGTTGGCCGGATCCCAAATCCCGGAAATGTCATGGCGTGGAGCGGGGC
>QHWL01000559.1:4636-5223 GCA_003222555.1 Acidobacteriota bacterium
GCATTTTGAGCGCGCCCAAGAGGTGAGAACATCAACACGGCAATTGCCGAGGTCACCAAGCGCCTTAACATTGGCAGCTCCTCACGGTTTGGCGACAGTGTCGGTTGGCTTCGGCTCCGGTGGCAGTTGGGTGCTCAAGATCCGGCCATTGGCCAGCACGATCTGCTGGACACGACCGATTGGATTGCCACCCTTGACTACTTGCATAGTCACAGTGACTTCCTCCCCCGGCTTCAATGACTGCTTGGCCCAGCCACGGTTGACCATGTCGGCCGGATTGCTGGTTTCGGCAACCCAATGTACGACGCTGCCCTTGTCATCCTTGACGTCGAACTTCAGGAAGCAATGGGGATTGGCCCAGTACCATTCCGTGACGGTCCCCTTCACAGTCACACTGCTCCCTGCCTCGAACGCCGCGTTGCCGTGGTGTGCGAACAGCGGAACGGAAACGGCCGACAGGCCAACAGCCACGAGGAAAATTGTCGTAACCTTTCTCACAGCATCCCTCCAAATATCCACACCGGAAGCACGTTACCCGAACCATTCTAACCGGATCTGCGAGACGGATCGACGGAAAGACGTCTGCT
>QHWL01000559.1:5410-5536 GCA_003222555.1 Acidobacteriota bacterium
CGTCAGCAGCAGTGCCTGTGCCCCATCCGGGCCGTCGACGCTTGGCGCTGTAGATCATCGTCCCGTTGCATCCGAGACGGCTGCATTTTTTCGTTTCGCCTTCAATTGGCATCGGTGACCTCCCGT
>QHWL01000553.1 GCA_003222555.1 Acidobacteriota bacterium
TTCAAAAAGCGAAAACTCTGACGAGCGGCGTAATTTCGGTCCCACGGCACTCGCGAGGCGCGACTCAGAAACCTATCCCAGTCGCGGGCATTCACTTGTCAGTCGTGGACTGGCCGGTTCGGCTCGGCTCGGTGCCATCGGGACCATGCGGGCCATCAACAGCGCCCAGGCCAGCTACTACAAGCAATGCAAGGGGTATGCGCCCAATCTTCCGGAATTGAGGAAGGCCGGCGATTTTTTGCGGAGTGATCTGACCGGTTCGGTCACGGTTGTCAGGAGCGGCTACAACATCACGGACGATAGGAAACATTCTCCGAGTGCCGGTCAAGATCGCCCAGGAGCAACTGGGGCACTCGAGTATCTCGACGACGCTCAACATCTACACGCACGTCGTCGATGCCTCGCACCGCCAGGCGATCGAAGCGCTCGAACGCGAATTGTTCCCAAGTGTTCCCAAATTGCCGGATGGCCCCAAGCCAGCCAATTTGGCAAGTCGTGATTTTCGTGTGGGATTTGAACCGGGGGTGGAGGTTTTGCAGACCTCTGCCTTACCGCTTGGCGACGGCGCCGATCGGACCGGACGGCGGGAATGGGCAAGCCTCACGGCCTGCGCGACATGCGAGGGCAGAAAAAATTGGAGCGGGAAACGGGATTCGAACCCGCGACTTCGACCTTGGCAAGGTCGCACTCTACCACTGAGTTATTCCCGCTCGACCGCCTAAAGTACCACACGGCCGCCTTGGCCTTCAACCCCGGGCGCACAGATTCGCACCCTCCGACGACCGCGCCGTGCCTTGTCACACCTACACCGGCACCGCACGAAGCACGCGTGTCGCCTCTTCGGGCGACGTGGGATTGATGTAGAACCCGGTCCCCCACTCGAAGCCCGCGACCTTGGTGAGCTTCGGCATGAGCTCTAGATGCCAGTGATAAAAATCGGTCGTCTCCTCCGAAAACGGGGAGCTGTGGATGATGAGATTGTACGGCGGCGATTCGAGCGCGCGGTTGACGCGCATCAACACGGCCTTGAGGAGCCGCGCCAGACCCTCGTACTCGTGCCGCGGCGCGTCCTCGAACCGGGCCGCATGACGCCGCGGCAACAGCCACGTCTCGAACGGAAACCGCGGCGCGTAGGGCGAGAGCGCCACGATGTCGGCGTTTTCCTGGATGACCCGACGCCCGGTATCGATTTCCTGATGCACGATGTCGCAGAAGACGCAGCGCTCCTTGGTCGCAAAGTGCCGCCGCGCGCCCTCGACTTCTTCACGAACGAAATCGGGGACGACCGGCAGCGCGATGAGCTGCGAGTGCGTGTGCTCGAGGCTGGCCCCGGCGGCGGCGCCATGGTTCTTGAAGATGAGGATGTACCGGAACCGGCGGTCCTGCTTGAGATCGAGCACGCGCTCGCGAAACGCCCACAGCACGCGCTCGATCTCAGGCTCGGACATCGATGCCAGCGTCTTGCCGTGATCCGGCGTCTCGATGATCACTTCGTGCGCCCCGATGCCGTTCATCCGATCGAACATCCCCTCCGCTTCGCGATCGAGCCCTCCTTCGACCTGGAGCGCAGGGAACTTATTCGGCACGACCCGCAAGTCCCAGTTCGGCGAATTCGGCGCCCCGCCGTTCTGGCGGTACGCCAGCACCTCGGGCGGCGTGAGGTCCTCTCGACCCACACACAACGGGCAGACGCCGGTGCCGACCAGGGCCGGCCGCTCGAGCCGGAAGTCACTTGGCCGCTTCCGCCGCTCGGTAGAGATGATGACCCAGCGGCCCGTGACGGGATCTTTTCGAAGTTCAGGCACAGAGAGAACTTTAAAAGTCAGAAAGTAAAAGGCAAAAGTGAGAAGGCAAAAGGCACAAGTTAGACGTCACACCCTAACACGTGATGCCAAACGCATTTCGAGGCCACGAATCGCTCTTGTGCAAAATCATTTTCGTGATCTTCGTGGTTCTTCGTGCCTTCGTGATAAGCCCGCAGAGCTCGCAAGTCACATCTTAAAACGACGCGCCAAACGCATTCCGATGGATCTCGATGACGGGGCGGCCGGCCTCGAGCTGGATCGACACCACGTCGAAGCGACAGGGACACTCCGACAGCCGATGGCGCATCAAGTACTCGAGCGCCAGTTGCACGATCCGCCGGCGCTTCAGGCCCGTGACCGCCTCGGCCGCGCCGCCGAACCAGCGGCCATCGCGCGTCTTGACTTCGACGAAGACGAGGGTGGGACCATCGCGCGCAACGATGTCCAATTCTCCACCGCGGCGGCGGTAGCGGCGCGCAACGATTGCGTACCCGCGGCGTTCCAGCTCACGACAGGCCAGATCTTCGCCCATTTTCCCGAGCGTGATTCGTGCGTTACCCATGAACCGTCAGGTGCTGCAAAAGCTCTACCAGTCTACGTCAGCGGAAGTCCGGCAGAAGCCGGACGCCACGTACCAACGACAATCAACGCAGAGACCGCGGAGAACGCAGAGAAAACAATACTCTGCGAGCTCTGCGCGCTCTGCGTTCAATGTCGTGTCTTCTCCACCTCGCTCAACGCTTCGTCGAAGATCCGGACGGCCGTGTCGGCCTGCTCCCGCGTGAGCACGAGCGGGGGCGAGAAGCGAATCGCATTCTTCCCAGCCCCGAGCAGCAGGAGCCCCCGCGCGAATGCCGCAGCGACGGCCGCGTCGCGCTCTTCGCTCGCGCGCTCCTTGGTGCGACGATCGCGCACGAGCTCGACTCCAATCATCAAGCCGCGCCCGCGGACGTCGCCGATGAGCGGATGCGTCGCGGCCAGCGATTTCAGGCCGGCCATCAAATGGCTTCCGACCTCCGCCGCGTTTGCGACGAGCCTCTCCTTGAGCAGCTTCAACGTCGCGAGCGCCGCCGCGCACGACACCGGGTTGCCGCCGAAGGTGCTGGCATGCGCGCCGGGCGGCCACGTCATGAGGCCGGCGCGCGCCACGGCGATGCCGAGCGGCATGCCCGACGCAATTCCCTTGGCGATCGCGATCATGTCCGGCCGGACACCCGTGTGCTCGATCGCGAACATCTTTCCGGTTCGGCCCATGCCCGACTGCACTTCGTCGGCAACAAGCAGAATGCCGTGGCTCTTCGTCAACTCGCGAAGCCGCTCCAAAAACTGATCGGGCGCGACGATATAGCCGCCTTCGCCCTGAATGGGCTCGACCACGATCGCCGCAACTTCCTCGGGCGAGACCAAGTGCAGGAACAGCTGGTGTTCGAGGTACTCGAGACACTCGGCCGCGCAGTTTTCCGCCTTGAGTCCCAGAGGACACCGATAGCAATCCGGATACGGCGCGTGATAGACGCCGGGCATCATCGGCCCGAAGCCTCGCCGCTGAATCGTCTTGCTGGCCGTCAGCGCCAGCGATCCCATCGTGCGGCCGTGGAAGGCGCCGAGAAACGCGATGATGAGCTTGATGCACGCCTCGACCGCCTCGGTCCCCGAGTTGCCGAAAAACGATCGCACGCCGCCGTCGATGGGCGCCACCGCCGCCAGCTCCTCGGCCAGCCGCACCTGCGGCTCGTAGTAGAAGTCGGTTCCCGACATGTGGACGAACCGCTGGGCCTGCTCCAGGATGGCCTTGACGACCTCGGGGTGGGAGTGGCCGGTGGAGTTCACGGCGATGCCTGCAGTGCAATCGAGAAACACGTTGCCGTCGACATCCTCGACGACCGCGCCCGAACCCCGTTCGATCACCAGCGGGTAACTGCGCGTGTAGGACGGCGAGACGACGATCGCGTCACGGTCGATGAGGGCTTTGGCTTTGGGTCCGGGAAGTGCGGTACGAATGTGTGGAATCATTTCGTGTCTTGTCACTTCCGTTTCCACCGCGTGCTGCCGGCGCTGTCCTCGAGAAGCACCCCGCGTGCCGCCAGATCGTCTCGGATGCGATCGGCCGCGGCGAAGTCCCGGCGGCGCCGTGCGGCGTGGCGATCCTCGATGCGCCGCTCGATCTCCTCCACCGGCACGGGCGGTTTCTGGTCCTCGGCGCGGCGAAGGGACAGAACGCCGAGGACGCCGTCGAACTCGTCGAACGCGGCGCGAATCAGGGTCGCATCGCCGGCGCCGATTTCGCGGGCGTCGATGGCCGAATTGAGCGCGCGCACCAATTCGAACATCGCGCCGAGCGCGGCGGCCGTGTTCAGATCGTCCCGCATCGCAGTGGCAAACGCGGTTCGCGCCGCTTCGACGCGCGCCGCAATGTCGGGATGCGCCCCGGGACCGTTGACTGCGTCCAAGCGCGAGAGAAAATCGGTGAGCCGGCGGAGCGCTTCCTCCGCCTGACCGAGGCTCGCCCACGTGAAGTTCAACTGCTTGCGGTAATGGGCCGACAGCAGCAGATACCGCACGGCGGACGGACGAAAGCCGCGGGCGATGATGTCGGGAATGGTGTACGTATTCCCGAGCGATTTCGACATCTTCTGCTCGTCGACGATCAGGTACTCGACGTGAACCCAGAACCGCGCGAACGGCTTGCCCGTCGCGCCCTCGCTCTGTGCAATCTCGTTCTCGTGATGGGGGAACACGAGATCGATGCCGCCGGCGTGGATGTCGAGGGGGGGCGGCCCGAGCAGACGCAGCGCCATCGCCGAGCATTCGAGGTGCCACCCGGGTCGTCCCGGCCCCGTACCGAAATCCCACGCGGGCTCCCCCGGCTTGGTGGCTTTCCAGAGCACGAAATCGCGCGCGTCCTCCTTCTCGTAACTGTCGGAGTCCACGCGCGCGCCGGCCTTCATGCCCCCGTGATCGAGCCGGGCCAGGTGCCCGTACTGGGGCATCGTCGAGATCCTGAAATAGACGGAGCCGTCGCTGCGGTACGCATGGCCCTGCTTCTCGAGCGTGCCGACGATTTCGGCCATCGCGCGCAGATTCGTCTCGTCGGTCGCACGCGGATTCTCCTCGACCTCTTCGAGACCGAGCGCCCGCGCGTCCTCGCGGAACGCCGCGATGTACTGGTCGGTGTAAGGTCGAAGATCCATCCCCGCCTGTTGCGCGCCGACGATCGTACGGTCGTCGACGTCGGTGAAGTTCATCACCTGCTTCACCCGGTAGCCGAGCAGGTACTTCAGCGTTCGGCGGAGAACGTCCACGCAGATGAAGGTGCGAAAGTTGCCGATGTGCCCGCGCGCATACACGGTGGGGCCGCAGGTATACATGCGGACGGTGTGGTCGAGGCTCGGCGCGAACGCTTCTTCGGTGCGTGTGAGAGTGTTGTACAGACGCATCGTCATGCGGCGGAGCCAAGAGGCCCTCGGGCGGCGGGTCCGCAGGACCCACCCCAGGGACGCGGGCCGGCCTTTATCTTATCCGTGACGGGCGGTTGGCCGCGAACCGGTTCAAGGCAACGGACGCCTGGTGCGCCACTCACGTCCGTCGCCGCCGGAGACGGCGATGTGCAGCTCGCCCGCGTGCGCGTCGAACTGCACGCGACACTGATGCGGCCCGCGGACCTGGCTTGGCGTGAGTGCGGCGCGCAGGAGTGCCACAAGATCTCCCGTCACATCGCAGCCGTAGCCGACGTGATCGAGTACCTTTCTGGCGACGTCGTCCAGCATGTCGTCGAAGGCCGCTCGATCGGGCAGATCGATCGCAAACATGAATTCGTGGTCGGCCACGGCGCCCGATTCTATAGTGAAAGATGATCGAACAGCACGCGCGCGCGGCTGCAGTCGGCGGCGATTTGCGCGCGGAGCAGGTCGATCGACGCGAAGGCCCGCTCGTCTCGGAGGCGCTGCACGAAGCCAACGCGGATCGACGTGCCGTACAGGTCGCGATCCATGTCGAAGATGTGCGTCTCGACCGACGTGCGTCCGGACGAATCGACGGTCGGCCGGACTCCGATGTTGGTCACCGATGGGTGGACGATGCCGGCTAGCGTCGTTGTGGTGGCATACACGCCGTGCGGTGGCAGCAGCTCGTTGTCGGTGCAGAGATTCGCCGTCGGGAATCCGATGGTGCGGCCGCGTTGCTCGCCGCGAATAACCGCCCCGTCGACATAGTACGAGTGTCCGAGCAGCGCGCCTGCCTCGTCGACTCTTCCCTCGCTGATGAGACGCCGGATCCGCGTGCTGCTGACGACGAAGTCTTTGTAGCGGACGGGATCGATTTGTCCGGTTCTGAAACCGTACCGCCCCCCGAGCGCCCGCAGCATCGAGAAATTGCCGGCGCGGTTGTGTCCGAAGAGGAAGTTCGCGCCCACCCACACTTCAGCCACGCCCAGCCAGTCGACGAGCACGGTCCGCACGAACATCTCGGGGTCCCAGCGCGACAGCTCCGGCGTGAAGCGGACGATCGCGACCCCGTCGACGCCTGCGCGTTGGAGCGCCTCGAGCTTCTGCGGCTGTGTCATCAACAGGGGCGGCGC
>QHWL01000554.1 GCA_003222555.1 Acidobacteriota bacterium
CTCATCGATATCGGCAGTACGGCAGAATGTTTCAGATGTGGCTCGGAAACTAACGCCCGACAACGACACGCTGCGCACGAGCGACGAGCGCTTCCGGCACCTGGTCGAAGGCACGCAGGATTTGAACGATCGAGGACGATTACTTCAGGTGATGAGTTCCAGGTGATGGCGGAAGACGTGAGCGAGCGACAGCGGCTCGAGGACCAGCTGCGACAGGCGCAAAAGGTCGAAGCTGTAGGCCAGCTGGCCGGCGGCATCGCGCACAACTTCAACAATCTGCTGACGGCGATCCTGGGATATACGGAGCTGCTGCTCGCCCGGTCGGACCCCAATAGCGCCGATCGCGCCGACCTCGAGGAAATCCGGAACGCCGGCGAGAAGGCGGCAGCGCTCACGGGCCAGCTCCTCGCCTTCAGTCGTAAACAGGCTCAGATGCCGGAGGACGTCGACGTCAATTCCACGGTCACCGGACTTCAGGGGATGTTGAGACGCGTGGTGCGGGAGGACATCAGCCTGACGTTCGATCTTGCTCCGACGCCGGCGCTCATCAGTATCGATCCCAATGAGCTTGAACAGGTCATTCTGAATCTCGCGCTGAACGCGCGAGACGCGTTGCCGACGGGCGGACACATTCGCCTCGAGGTTGCGCACGCGGACAGTCCGGAAGCGCTCAACCCGAACAGCCCGGTGCTTCCCCCAGGCGAGTATGTACGGCTGAGCGTGAGCGACGACGGCGATGGAATCGCTCCAAGCGTCCGCCCGCATCTTTTCGAGCCTTTCTTCACGACCAAGCCGGCGGGAAAAGGCACGGGTCTCGGGTTGGCCTCGGTCTACGGGATCGTCCAACGCAGCAACGGATTCATCTCAGTCGACACCGAGCTCGGCCGGGGGACCACCTTCACGTTGCATTTTCCAGCGCTCCCTCGTTCACGCCCGGTTCAGGTGACGCCGGCCGACCGGTGGCCCTCGCCGCCCGTCGAGCACACGCAGGAGGAGCGCACTATTCTCCTCGTGGAAGACGAGGACTCCGTGCGCTCGGTTGCGAGCGCGCTCCTGCGGCAGCAGGGCTACCATGTGCTCGATGCCTCGACGCCACGAGCGGCCCTGGCCATTTTCGAGCAGCACGCCCGCGAGATCGATCTGCTGCTCACGGATGTCGTCATGCCGGAGATGAGCGGGCCGGCGCTGGCACAACGATTTGTCGGCATGAGGCCGGAGCTTCAAGTGCTCTTCATCTCGGGCTACGCCACCCCGGCGCTTGCGCGGGAAATGGAGAATCCGAAGATGAAGTTCCTGAGCAAGCCGTTCCAGGGCTCGGCCCTGGTCGCTGCCGTGCGTGACATCTTCAACCAGGCGGCCTGACGCGCGCGTCCGCGGCGTCCTGCCGCGTCACCCGCAAAGCGAGCGCCGCACAAGCGACGCCGACCAAGCCACCTCCGATCACATCCGATGGATAGTGGACGCCGAGATACACGCGGGAGTACGCGGTCGCGAACGCCAGAAGCCACCAGAATACGCATCCACCAGGCAACATCCGGGCGAGAACGAACGCGCTGGCAAAGGCGTTCGCCGCGTGCCCCGAGGGGAAGGACTCGTCGGAGGGCAGGCCGCCGATGACCGGTACTTCCGGCCTGCCGACGAACGGCCGTTCGCGCTGGATTGCGGGCTTGAGGATCTGGTTGGCTACGAGGGCCGCCATCAACACGGCCAGCACGAGGCGAGCGAAATCCCGCCATCTCAATCGACCCCATACAGCCAAGCCGGCACCAATCAGCAGCCACACGAGGCCGCCCCGGCCGACCGCACTCAAGGTCCACATGACGCCGTCGAGCGCATGGACGCGATGGGTCACGACCCATGCGCGCAGGAAATGGTCGAGTGAGATGAGGTGGTCAGTCACGTCAGTACGTAGTGTCCGGCTTCCGCCTTCGCGGAGCTTCGGCGGACCGCCGGGGTCCCCAACGCGGCAGCCGCGTTGGGGTGGCCTGCCGTAGCCTTGGCGGAGGCGGTTAGCCGGACCGTTGAAGGCGAGCGCTGAAGTAACCGTTCCCTTTCTCGATCGTGAGCGGCGCGCCGAACGTTTCGCTCAGATGCTTGGCCGTCAAAACGGCTGCCTTGGGTCCGTCGCAGGCGACGCGACCGCGCCGCAGCAGGATCACGCGTCCGATCTCCGGGATGATCTCGTCGATGTGGTGCGTCACGAGTAGAATCGTCGTGCCCTGCCGTGCGATGGCGCGGACGCGCTCCATGAAACGGTGCCGGGCGACGAGATCGAGGCCCCGGGTCGGCTCGTCGAGCACGAGCGCCCGCGGCTTCCTGACCAGAGCCCGCGCAATCAACACGCGCCGTGCTTCCCCTGTGGACATTTCTCCCACGACCTTTGTGGCAAGATGCGCCGCGTCCATGCTCTCGAGCGCCTCCTCCGCCTGCTGCCGCATGGCGTCGGTCGCCCGCTGATGTCGGAAGACGCCCTGACTCGCAAAGAAGCCAGACAGCACCGCGTCGCGTCCGCTAATCGGGCCGGACAGGTTTCCGCGCACGAAGCTGTCGTGCAGATCGGCGGATACGATGCCAAGCTGCGACCGCAGATCGAAGACGTCCCACCGCTCTTCGCCGAAGACCTGGATCGCAGGCGTACCGCTCGCTGTCGCCAGCGGATAGAGCTGCAGGGTCAGGAGCTTCATCAGCGTCGACTTGCCGGCGCCGTTTGGTCCCGCGATCGCCGTGTGCTCGCGGTCGCGGATGGTGAGCGTCAGCCCGTCGAGGACGCGCACTCCGTCCAGGACGACGGTGGCATCGGTCAGTTCCAGGATCGGGCTGCCGAGGCGCCGGGCACGAGTCCCGGGCGCCTCACCAGCCACGTTTCGCCGCGCCTTCAATTTGAACAAACTACCGCCTGAAAGGCGGTAGACTCTGCGCGCGACTGAAAGTCGCCGCCGC
>QHWL01000010.1 GCA_003222555.1 Acidobacteriota bacterium
CTGCTGAAGCAGTTCGTGCAAATGCAGAAGATGTTGAAATCGCTCGGCGGGTTGACCGGGATGACCGGCGGCGGCAACCAAGCCCGCCGTCGGGCGATGCAGATGCTGCGATCGCGATCATGAGATTGAAGATTGTAGATTGCAAATTGAAGATTTGGATTGAAGATTAGAGATTGGTCATTGAAGATTCCGAAATCTTCAATCTTCAATCTGAAATCTTCAATCTCAAAGGAGCCAGTGATGTTGGCGATTCGTTTGCGGCGGGCCGGCTCGAAAAAGCGGCCCTACTTCCGTCTCGTTGTGGCCGATTCGCGCGCCGCGCGCGACAGCAGCTTTGTCGAGATTCTCGGCCACTACAACCCGCGCACCAAGCCGGCGCTCGTCGACGTCGACCAGGAGCGCGTCAGCTACTGGGTGGGCAAGGGCGCGCAGCCGTCCGACTCGGTGCGGACCTTGATCGCGCGGCATCTGACACCGAAGCCAGAGGCCGCTCCGGCAGCCTCGGCAGCGGTGGGGGGCCGGCCCAATGAGTGAAACGCGTGGCGTCCGAGCCGTCGTCGAGGTGCTCGCCCGCGCGCTCACCGATCAACCCGACCATGTGCGCGTGACCGAGTCGCAGTACAAGGCGACGACCCTTGTCGAGCTGTACGTCGCGCCGGGTGATCTCGGAAAGGTCATCGGCAAGCAGGGCCGAACGGCCGCCGCACTGCGTACGCTGGCCTCGACAGCGGGCGAACGCGACGGTAAGACGGTGATGCTCGAGATTCGCGATATGCCGTACAAGGGCTGACGGCGTCCGACAGACACAGAGAGCACGCCGGAAGGACGACCGGGCGGGCTCTGTTCGCTCTGCGCCGCGTACGGGGACGGGAGCCTGTACAGCGTGCAGCCGGTTCTGGCAACGTGATCTGGGATGACATGGCGGTGGTCGGTCGGATTGCTCGGGCGCACGGCAATCGTGGCCATGTGATCCTGAATCTCGAGACCGATTTCCCGGAGGCGCGGTTTCATCCGGGCGCCGAACTGTTCGTCATGCGGGGAGCCGGTGTTGAGCCGCTGACGCTGACGAGCGTTCGCTTTCACGGTGAGCGTCCGATTATTGGCGTGGCGGGCGTCGAGAGCATCGACGCGGCCGAGGCGCTTGCGGGCTTGGAATTACGCGTGCCGGCCGACCAGCTGGCGTCGTTGCCTGAGGGGATGTTCTACCGCCACGACCTGGTTGGCTGCCGTGTCGAGACGCGGCTGGGCGATCCGGTCGGCGTTGTCTCCGAGGTCGAGGGTACGCTTGGCGGAAGCCGTCTTGTGGTGGCGGGCGCCGCGGGCGAGGTGCTGATTCCGTTCGCCGCTGAAATTTGCACGGCGATCGATCCGGCGGCGAAGCGGATCGTCGTCGATCCGCCTGATGGTTTGCTGGATTTGAACGTGGGGCGCCGGATGAAGCCGGACGTCACGTGAGAAACAAGCGCAGAGGCGTGGCGTCCGGACATTTCTATGACGTTCGACATCGTCACCATCTTTCCGGCGATGATCGAGCAGGCCATTGCGCCCGGGATCGTCGGGCGCGCCATCGAGCGGGGCACGCTGGACGTGAAGGTCCGCGACCTTCGGGACTTCACGATCGATCGACACCGCGTCGTCGACGATATGCCGTACGGTGGCGGACCGGGGATGGTGCTGAAGCCGGAACCGATCTTTCGAACGCTGGACGCCATCGCAGCCGAGCGCGGGCGGCCGCTCACCGTCGTCCTGATGTCGCCGCAGGGGACGCGGTTCACGCAGGCCGAGGCGCAGCGTGTGAGCCGTCTGGCGCACGTCGTGCTCCTTTGCGGTCGATACGAAGGAGTGGACGAGCGCGTGCGCGCGCGCGTCACCGAGGAGATTTCGATCGGCGACTACGTCCTGAGCGGCGGCGAGCTGCCGGCGCTGGTGATTTTGGACGCGGTCGCGCGGTTCGTTCCGGGGGTGGTCGGCGACCAGCAGTCGGTAGTGGAGGATTCGTTCAGCCGGGGGCTGCTCGATTTTCCTCAATACACGCGGCCGGCTGAGGTGACCTGGCCCGATCCTGTGGGCCCCGCGGTGTTGAAGGTGCCCGACGTGCTGTTGTCGGGCAATCACGCCGAGATTCGCCGCTGGCGCAAGCGCGAGGCGTTGAGCCGCACGCTGGCGCGCCGGCCGGAGCTGCTGAGCGAGGCGGAGCTGGACGAAGAAGAGCAGGACATTCTGCGCGAGCTCGTCGCCGAGCGCGCCAAAGGAGTCGGGTATGAGCGCGATTGAGCTGGTAGAAAAGCCGCAGCTCACGGAGCGGCCGGCCATGAAGTCGGGCGACACCGTGCGGGTGCACGTCAAGGTTCGCGAAGGCGATAAAGAACGCATCCAGATTTTCGAAGGCGTCGTCATCGGGATGCACCGCGGCGGCACGCGGGCGTCCTTCACGGTGCGCAAGGTGTCGTTCGGCCAAGGCGTCGAGCGCATCTTCCCGCTACACTCGCCGACGATTCAAAAGGTCGAAGTGATGCGGTCGGCCAAAGTGCGCCGTGCCAAGCTGTATTACCTGCGCGACCTCAAGGGCAAAGCCGCCCGGATGAAGGAGGGGGCGCGGGAGGGAAAAAGTTAGAAGGTAAAAGTTAGAAGGTAAAAGGTAAAAGGCAAAAGGTAAAAGGCACTTTCACTTTGTAGTTCTTTATGGTCCGTGTTCCGGCCACGCGCACGCTGGAGAACTCGCTGCGCCGGGTCGGGTTCGTGCACGTGGCCGGCGTCGATGAGGTGGGGCGCGGCTGCCTCGCGGGCCCCGTGGTCGCCGCGGCCGTCCTGCTCCATCCGGATCGGCACATTCCCGGCGTCTGCGACTCGAAGCTCGTACCCTCGGTGAAGCGTGAGCAGCTGTACGAGCGAATCGTCCGCGGTGCGGTGGCGTGGGCCGTCGCGGCGGCCTCGATCGTGGCCAAGGTGACGCGCGATCGTCAGATGCTGGAGCTGCACGGCCGCGATCCGCGCTACGGATTCGACCGGCACAAGGGCTATGCCACGGCCGACCACCTCGAGGCGGTCGCCCGCTTCGGCTACTCCGACGTGCACCGACGATCGTTCCGCCCGTCGACGCTGTTTGATACCATTGACTAGATCACCACGTGGCCATTGATCGCGCCGCCATTCTGCGCAATGCTGAGAAGCTCCTCCGGCAGGGAAAGCTAGAACCCGCCATTCTAGAGTACCTCCGCGTCGTTCAGGACCAGCCTCGCGACTGGAATACCGCCAACGCCCTGGGCGATCTCTACCTCCGGGCGGGGCAGACCGACAAGGCGATCGAGCAGTTCACGCGCATTGCCGACAGTCTCAGCGACGAAGGCTTCCTGCCGAAGGCGGGCGCGCTTTACAAGAAAGTCCTCAAACTCAAGCCCGATCACGAGCACGCGCTCATCCAGGGCGCGGAAATTGCGGCGAGCCAGGGTCTGCTGGCCGACGCCCGCTCCTACTTGAACACCGTCGCCGAACGGCGGCGGGCCAAGGGCGACAAGCGCGGCGCGGCGCAGATGGTGATCCGGCTCGGGTCGCTCGACCCCGCAGATGTGAAGGCGCGAATGGCCGCTGCGGGCGCGCGCGTGGAAATCGGCGACACGGCCGGCGCGGTCACCGATTTGAAGACGATTGCGGCCGAGCTCACCGAGCTGGGGCGTCAGGCGGAGGCCTTCGAAGCGCTGCGTCAGGCGGCGCTGCTCGTACCCGACGACGCCGAGATACGCGAGCGGCTCCTCGACTTTTACGTGGCGGCCGGTGATTTCGAACACGCGCGCCAGTGCGCGTCGACCGTGGACCAGTTCAAGACGCTGGCGGCCGCCCTCGAGGCGAAAGGCCATCCCGACGAAGCCCTCCAGGCGCTGCGCGACGCGTCGGGACTCGACCCTGAGGACACGGCGCTCAAGGCGCACCTCGCACGCGCCTTCGTCGCGCGCGGCGACATGGCGTCGGCGGCCGAATACCTGACCGTCGAGACCGCAGGCAACGATCCGCACCTCCTGCTCACGGTGGCAGAGATTCAGCTGCGTGCCGGCAAGCTGGACGAAGGCCTGGCGCTCGTGCGCCGTCTTCTCGAGGAGGATCCGTCGCGTCGCGACGACATCGCGCTTCTCGGGTGGACCATCGCGGAACAGATACCGGAGGCCGGGTTCACCGTTGTGGCGCTCGCCGCCGACAGCGCCCTCGCGCAATCGGACTGGGCGTCGGCCGCTGCTGCGTTGCAGGAGTTCGTCACGCGCGTGCCCAATCACATCCCGGCGCTGATGCGGCTGGTCGAAATATGCGTCGACGGCGAGCTCGAGGCGACGATGTACAGCGCACAGGCGCAATTAGCCGACGCGTACATCTCCGCCGGTTCCGGCTCCGAGGCGCGCTTCATCGCCGAGGATCTGGTCGCCCGCGCACCGTGGGAGCCTGAGAACATCGAGCGGTTCCGACGTGCGCTCGTCCTTCTAGGGGAGCCGGATCCTGATGGCCTCATCGCCGAGCGGCTGAGCGGCCAGACGCCGTTCATGACCACCGATCTGGGCTTGGATTCGGGCGAGTTCCCGGCGATGGATCAGGCCGCCCAAGTGGCGCCGACGCCTGCTGCTCCGGCGCCGACGCCCGCTGCCGCGGCGCCCACGCCCGCTGCCGCGGCACGGACGCCCGCTACCGCGGCGCCGCCGCCAGCCGCTGCGCCGCCGGCGCCTGTCGCCGCGCCGCCGGCGTCTGCCGCCGCGCCGCGGATGCCTCCCCTCGATTACTCCGCCGTCGAGGTGTCAGCCGAACCGACGGTCGAACCGGCGCCACGGGCCGGAGCGGTCCCCCCTCCGACTCGAGCCGGCAAGCGCGCGAAAAAGGAGGGTCCCAGCCACTTTGAGCTGAGCGCGAACGCGATCGACCTGGATAACATCCTCGGCGATTTCGAGTCGCCCCCGGCAAAGACCCCGGCAAAGACCCCGGCGAAGACTCCGGCAAAGACCTCGGCGCACGCGACCTCTGAGAGCGTGGAAGTCGATTTGAGCATTGTGCTGAACGAATTCAGCCGGCCGGCGGCAGGTTCGCCGGCGGCGCCGGTCGCGCCGGCTGAAACCGCTGATCTGGACGGCGTGTTCGAAAGGCTCCGCGGCGAGGCGTCGCGCCGGTCGGACGAGGCCGACGAGCAGTACAAGCGCGGATTGGCATTGCGCGCCGCGGGACAGTTCGACGAGAGCATTCAGGCTCTGGAAGCGGCGTCTCGGGCGCCACGGCTGCGCTTCCAGACGGCGTCGCTCATCGGCCGGATGCATCGCGAGCGGGGCATGCTGACTCAGGCGATCGAGTGGTACGAGCGTGCGGCGCAGGCGCCAGCACCGACCGCCGACGAGGGACATCGGCTGTTGTACGAGCTCGCCGAACTGCTCGAGTCGATAGACGAGACCGCGAGAGCGCTGGCAATCTTCCTCGAGCTCCAAGCCGATGCCGGCAACTACCGCGATATCGCCGCGCGTGTCGGTCGCCTTGCGAAGGTCCAGACCCGAGGGTAGCATCCTGATCCGCCGGCTGGTATACATCGCCTTCTTCCTCGAGGTCGGACTGCTTCTCATCGTTCTCCCGTGGTCTGCGTTCTGGGATCGCAATTACTTTGCCGAAACGTGGCCCGGTCTCAGACCGTTTCTCACCAACAACTTCGTTCGCGGCGCCGTGACGGGTCTCGGTTTCGTGAATCTGGCGGCCGGCTTCGCCGACCTCGGGCTGGTCTTCGGCGTTCGCGAGCGGAGCAGCGCTTCAGGAAGGCCGACCGCGTGATCCTATGTCTGGTGACCGACCGGCGGCGCGTCTGCGCGAGCGGCCAGTTTGATGCGGTGCGCCGCTGCATCGTGGAACAAGCCCGTCACGCGGTGGAGGCGGGCCTCGATTTCGTGCAGATCAGGGAGCGCGACCTCGAAGCCTCCGAGCAGCTTTCGCTCGCCGCCGATGTGGTGCGAGTGACGCGCGGGACCAGGACTCGCGTGATCGTCAACGATCGCCTCGACGTGGCGCTGGCGGCTGGCGCCGATGGCGTGCACTTGCGCGCCGATTCCCTGCCGCCGTCGGCGGCGCGCTCGATCGCGCCGGCCGGATTCTTGATCGGCCGTTCGGTGCATCGACTCGACGAGGCGGTCCGTGTGGCGCTCGACGTCGATTATTTGATCGCCGGAACGGTGTTTCCGACCCCCTCGAAGCCGGATGGCGCCCCGCTCCTCGGCGTCGGGGGGCTGGCGTCCATCGCCGCTGCTGTTCGTGTTCCTGTGCTGGCGATTGGCGGAATATCGATCGACCGCATCGGACAGGTTGCGGAGGCCGGCGCCGCTGGCGTCGCGGCGGTGGGCTTGTTTATCGGTCATTGCTCGCAGACCAGCTGCCGGGCGGTGCCGCTCGTTGGGGTAGCAGAGCCGGCCCGCAGGCAGTTTGACAGCATGAAAACGGCTTCCTAAGATAAGCGGTTGCCGGAACGATGCCTACAAGTGGAGCGCCCTTCGGTTTCGGCAAGAAGCTTCGCGAGGCGCGCGAGCGCCGCGGCATTACGCTCCGCGAGATCGCCGACACGACAAAGATTTCGGTCAGCGCGCTCGAGGCGCTCGAACGCAACGACATCTCTCGCCTGCCCGGCGGTATTTTCAGTCGCGCGTTCGTCCGATCGTACGCCCTCGAGGTCGGGCTCGATCCCGAAGAGACCATTCGGGAGTTCCTCGCGCAGTGTCCGCACGATTCGGTGACCGCCGGACATCCATCGCCGGAACACCTCGAGGACGGCGACACGATCGAAAGCGATCGACGAACGGCATCGACGTTTCTGCGGCTCATGGTGATCAGCATTCCGATTGCGGCGGTCGTACTGTACTTCGGCACCGTGGGGCGGCCTACGCCGCGCACTTCCCCATCCGAACCGGCGGCGGGCGCTACGGCGGTGCCGACTGCCGCCGCGCCCGCGGCGACCCTTGCGCCTGCTCCGGCGTCACCCTCCGCGATGCGACTCGTTGACCTGGCGGCGACTGGTCAGCTGACGGTGGGCCTGTCGGTGACCAAGCCGTGCCGGGTGTCGGCGACCGTCGACGGTCAGAAGGTGATCGAGCGGGTGATGCACGCCGGTGAGCAGCAGACGATGGCGGTGCGCCGCGAGCTCATGTTGACCGTGGACGACGGCTCGGCGCTCACGATGACGATCAACGGCGCCGCGGCCAAGCCCCTTGGACCGCCAGGTCAGGGCGTCACGGCGCGCCTCGACCCGATGAATTTCAAGGACTATCTGTCGGCGCGATGAGCATCAGCCCCCTGTTCGATTTCTTCAAGCGGGGCGAAGTCGACCGTGACGTACGGCTGCTGGCCGCCCAGGGCGGGCTGGCGCCGCGCGCGCACGAGCAGCTCAGCATCCTCATGCTCCTGCTCGACGACGGCGACACCGAGATCCGCCAGACGGCGGAAGCCACGCTGAGCCGGATTCCGAATCCCGTGCTGTCGGCATTCCTCGCGCGATCGGACGTGCCCGACGCCACGAGAGAGTTCTTTGCCGGTCGCGGCGTCTTTCCGGCGGAAACGGCGACCGCGGCTGAGGAGACCGAGGAACCGCTCATCGAAGCTGGCGCCACAGATGATGCCCTTTCGGCCGAAGAGGAGGAGGGCGAAGATCGAGAGAGCCTCATGCAGAGGCTCTCCAAGATGACCTTTCCGGATCGGCTGAAAGCCGCCTCGAAGGGCTCTCGGGAAATGCGTGCCATCCTGATCCGCGATCCGAACAAGATGATCGCCGCCGCCGTGATGAGCAGCCCGAAGTTGACCGACGCTGAAGTCGAGGGGATAGCCAAAATGGCGAGCGTTTCGGAGGACGTGCTGCGGATCATCGGTGCCAACCGCAACTGGATGAAAAAATACAAGATTTTCGCCGCGCTGACGAGAAACCCGAAGACGCCGGTCGCGCTGACGTTGAATATCCTGTCGCGGCTCAACGCGAAAGACATGTCGACGTTGGCGGTCGATCGCAACGTACCCGAGGCGGTCCGCGTCGCCGCTCGCAAGAAAATAGTTGCCAATAGAGATTAGAAGGTCGAAGGGTTATCACGAAGCCACGAAGCACACGAAGATCATTCAGAGTTTTTCGTGTATCTTCGTGATCTTCGCGTCTTCGTGATTTACCTTTTGCCTTTCGACTTTTTTCGCGGGCTCGCACCCCAGTCAGACCGCATCTGTGAGAGTCCATCCATATACACCGCGGCCCGTTCGCGTTCTTCCTCGCCGCTCATCGACTTTAGCAACTGAAGCGCGCGCGCGAAGTCTTCCTTGATCGTCTGTCTGGTCGTCTGGTAGTACAGCCGTCTGATCTCGGCCAGCTTGTCGTCGGGGGTGAGCACCGGCAGCTTCATGGTTTTGGGCGCTGATAGGGCTTTCCCTTTGTGTCCATCGTGTCCTTTGTGGTT
Source organism: Acidobacteriota bacterium (assembly GCA_003222555.1). GTDB lineage: Bacteria > Acidobacteriota > Vicinamibacteria > Vicinamibacterales > CAVVIG01 > JAHFUJ01. Next base: position 8,430 of record QHWL01000010.1, read on the forward strand.
GATCACCGTTTCGACTCGCCCTTTACCGGCGATTCCTCCGCAGCGCCGCACGAAACTCCTCGAACGATAGAGTGTTGAGGACGTGCTGAGGCTCGAGCCACGCCCGACGAGCCACGGTCGCTCCCCAACGCAGCACTCCCAGGCCGTGGCGAGAGTGAGCGTCGCTCGAGATCATGAGCCTCACGCCGCGATCGCGCGCCAGCCTGGCGTGAATGTCGTTCAGGTCGAGCCGGTCCACCTGACAGTTGATTTCCAATGCGACGCCGAGTTGTGCGGCGGCGTCGACGATGGCGTCGATGTCGAAAGGGTACGGATCGCGTTTGAGAATGAGCCGTCCTGTCGGGTGGCCGAGCACATCGACGTTCGGATTCGCCAGCGCGCGCAAAAGGCGATCGGTCATCTGCTGGTGGTCCTGATTGAACGCGGAGTGAACGGACGCCACGACGAGATCGAGCGCGCCGAGGCAATCGTCCGCCAGGTCGAGCGCGCCATCCGGCTTGATGTCGCACTCGACGCCGGCGAGCACGCGAACGCCGCCGGCCTCGGCGTCGATCGCGCGGATGCTCGCAGCGTGCTCGAGCGCGCGCCGTTCGTCGAGGCCGTTGGCCATCGCGAGCGACTTCGTATGATCGGTGATGGCGATATACTCCAGGCCCGCCTCCCGCGCCGCCTCCACCATCGTCCGCACATCGTCGCGACCGTCGGTGGCGGTGCTGTGCATGTGAAGATCGCCGCGCAGATCGGCTAGATCGACGAGCCGCGGCAGCCGGTTGGCGGCAGCGGCCTCGATCTCGCCGCGCGCCTCCCGCAGCTCAGGCGGGATCCAGTCGAGCCCGAGCGCTTTGTAGACGTCTTGCTCGTGCTCGCCGGCGACGCACCGGTCGTCGGCCGTGGTGAACAGCCCGTATTCATTGAGCTTGAATCCCAGGCCGATTGCGCGATCCCGCAGCGCGATGTTGTGGGCTTTCGAGCCGGTGAAGTATTGCATGGCGGCGCCTCGACATTCGGGCGTCACGAGCCGGAGATCGGCCTGGAATCCGCCGCGGATGAGGACGCTCGACTTCGTGTCGCCGCGCGCGAGGATGCGCTCGACCAGCTGGTAGCCGACAAAGTCGTCCATCAGCGAGGGGAGGGCGCCCGACGCCAAGACGTCGAGATCGCCGCACGTCTCACAGCCGCGGCGCAGGCTGCCGACCGGCTCGATCGTGGCATCGGGGGCGCGGTCGTGCAGGAACGTGACGATCGCCGCGGCCGAATGGTGCGCGTCGCTCAGCAGATGGCGCCCCGCGTGGCGCTTGCGCTCCTCGAGCGCCTTCAGAATGAGCGCTTCCTTTTTCGCCCCCATGCCGCGCAGGGCACGAATCCGCCCGTCGGTCGCCGCACGCTGGAGATCGTCGAGGGTTCGGACGTCGAGCTCGCGATACAGGGTCGCGACGGTCTTGGGTCCGACACCCTGGAGGTGAAGCAGATCGAGAATGGTCGGCGGAAACTCGGCGATGAGCTCGCGATGGTAGGTCGCGTCGCCGGTTTCGGCGATTTCGCGGATGCGCGCGGCGAGATCCTTGCCGATTCCCGGAATGTCCCGCAGCTCGGTCGACTCGAGCGATGCCAGTTGATGCGGGTGGTTCGCGGCGATGTCGGCGCCGTTGCGGTACGCGCGAATCTTGAACGGATTGTCGTTCTTGATCTCGAGCAGGTCGGCGATCTCCCGCAGGATCCGCGCGATCGCGAGGTTATCCAAGCCGCAGACCTTCCGTCTCGACGTGGTAGTCGAGCAGGCGCGCCCCGCCGTCAGCCAGCGCGGCGGCAATCGCCGAATGCGCCTGGGGCGGACCGTAGCAGAAAAGACACCCGCCGCCGCCCGCTCCGCACACCTTGGCGGCAGTCGCTCCGGCCGCCGACGCGCGGGCGATCAAGACGTCGATGGCTGGCGTCGTGACGCCCGGCGCCAGCCGCTTGCGGGTTTCCCATTCCGCGGCGATTTGCCGCCCGACCTCCTCCCAGTCGCCGCATTGAAGCGCCGCGCGCATCGTGGCGGCAGTGTCGCGAATCCGCTCGAAGCAGTCGAAGATGTGGCGGTCGCCATCGATGTGGCGCTTGGTGATCTCCCAGTTGTTGGTGCCGGAGTTGCGCGGCGCGCCCGTGTAAGCGAGGACGATGCGACGTTCGAGCTCGTGCCGATCCACGTCGAGGCCGACGCGCCGCACGCCATCGGCGCGAAGCTCGATCGCCGCGATGCCGCCGTGAAGCGCCGGCCGATAATCCTGCACGCCGGTGGGCACTCGGATCGCCTGACACTCCACGTTCATCGCCACCTGCAGCAGATGTTCGTGATCCGACGATCCACCCGTCCAGCGGGCGAGCGCTGCTACCGCGGCGATTGTCAGCCCGCGATGCCGGCACCGGCCGGCGATTCGCCGCGCGTCGTGAGGGTGGCGTTCTCGAGCTGATAGTGGCGCGCGAGCAGGGATAAGAGCGGCAGCTCGCCCGATCCGCTCAGCTCCGACCAGCCGGCGGCGCTTCGACGGCAATCGGTGTCGATCGAGCGGACCTCGATGCGCCCGTCCGTACGCGGATCGACTCTCGCATGCGCGCGCAGGCTGATCGCCGCGTTCAGCGTGGAGGCGCCGTCGTGAAACAAATACAGCGGCCAGATGTCGATCGTGCCGCCGGCCAGGTCGATGCGCGTCGGCGCGGAGGTGGCGATTGGGACGGGGTACACCGAGAAATTATAACGACACACACGGTAAAATCGTTGACGCCATGTCGCGAGACGCACTTCGGCGCCAGATCGGACAGCTGCTTATTGCCGGGTTCAACGGCCATCAACTGCCGGTCGAACTGAGGGCGCTCGCGCGCGAGTTCGGTCTGGGCGGCGTGATCCTTTTCGCCAGAAACATCGCCGAGCCCGAGCAGGTGGCGGAGCTGTGTCATGACGCGGCGCGGCTCACGCCTCAGTTACCGCTGTGGGTCAGCGTCGATCAGGAAGGCGGTCGCGTCGCGCGACTCACCGCGCCGTTTACCGAGTGGCCCGCCATGGCGACGCTGGGGCGGAGCGGCGACGTCGGGCTGGCGGAACGGTTTGCCCGGGCGCTCGCCTCGGAGCTCAAAGCGATCGGCATCACGCTCGATTTCGCGCCGGTGCTCGACGTTCACACCAATCCAAAGAATCCCGTGATCGGCGACCGCGCACTGGGCGAGAAGGCGGCCGAAGTCGCGCGGCTGGGGGCCGCCATCATTCGGACGCTTCAGGCACAGGGGATTGCCGCCTGCGGAAAGCATTTTCCCGGCCACGGGGACACACAGGCCGACTCCCATCACGAGTTGCCGCTCGTCGAGCACCCCCCGGAGCGTCTTCGCGAAGTCGAGCTCGTTCCCTTCCGGGCGGCCATCGAGGCGGGGGTCGCCACGATCATGACGGCCCACGTCCTGGTGCCAGCGCTCGACGAGACCCGGCCGGCCACGCTGTCCAAACGCCTCGTCACGGGGCTGTTGCGCGAAGAGTTGAAATACGACGGCGTCATCCTGAGCGACGACCTGGAGATGAAGGCCGTCGCCAACGAGTACGCCGTGCCGTCGGCGGCCGTGCTCGCGGTCGAAGCAGGGTGCGACGGCGTGTTGATTTGCAGCGGCGATCACGACACGCAGGCGGCCGCCCTCGAGTCGCTCGTGCACGCGATTGAGGACGAGCGCCTTCGCCTGACGCGCGTGGAAGACGCGCTCGCGCGCCTGCAGCGTGCGAAGGAGCGGTTCCTTGCCGCACCCATCGCCGCACGTCCGCCGCACGGCCGCGCGCTGCGCGCCATCCTCGGCCGCGACGAGCACCGTGCGATCGCCGACGAGATGGCGCGGTTCCTGTGATGCTGAAGGTGCGGGCGCTCAAACCCGGCGATCGCCTCGCGGTGGTCGCCCCCGCCAGCCCCTTCCCGCGCGAGGAATTCGATCGGGGGATCGTCGAAATCCGGCGGCTGGGGTTCGTGCCGGTGTATGACGACACGGTGTTTGCGCGGGATCGCTATGTCGCAGGTCCGGCGCGCGTGCGGGCGGCGGCGATTCAGGCCGCGTGGCGCGACGAATCGATAGCCGGTGTGATTGGCGTCCGTGGCGGGTACGGCAGCGTCCAGTTGCTGCCGCTCCTCGATCGCGATCAAGCACGCCGCGCGAGGAAGCCGTTCATCGGATACAGCGATCTCACGTCGATGCTCACATTTCTCACGATCGGCTGCGAGCTCGTCGCGTTCCACGGTCCGATGCTGGCGGGACGACTCGGCCGCGGCGCGGCCGGATACGATCGTCATTCATTCGTCACGGCGGTGTGCGACCGCGAGCCGATGGGCGAGCTGGCGCCGCCCGGCCTCGAGACGATTCGCGCGGGCGAAGCCGCCGGAACGCTCCTCGGCGGGACGCTGACGCAGATACTGGCGTCGATCGGCACGCCTTTCGCGTTCGATCCGCCGGCCGGCTACGTCCTGTTTCTCGATGAGGTCGGCGAGCGGCCGTATCGGCTCGATCGAATGGTGACGCAGCTCGGTCAAGCCGGCGTGCTCGCCAGGGCGTCCGCCGTCGTTCTCGGCGAGCTGCCCAAGTGCGACGAACCGTCAGGGGATCCAACGGCGCGCGCCGTGATGGCCGATCTGTTGCGGGACTTTCATGGACCGGTGCTCATCGGATTTCCATCCGGCCACACTAGCGGCGCCGCGATGACGCTGCCGTTCGGCGTGTCGTGCCGGGTGATTGCCGACGGCCGC
>QHWL01000574.1 GCA_003222555.1 Acidobacteriota bacterium
CGATCGCAAGAAGGCGGACAAATCAGACGTTCGGCGGCTGGAACGGAAGGTGGACCGGGGTTTTCGAGAAATCCGCCAGGAAATCAAGGACACGGCCGAAGAGACTCGCAGACACTTCGACGCGGTGGTAGAGAGCTTCCACGACGACTTCCGGCTGTTCGCGGATGCGATCGCGCGACACACCGAACGTCTCGATCAGCACGACATCCGCATCGGCCGGCTGGAACGCCGCGCAGAGTAGCCTTCGTGCCGCGTTCCTTCCCTTCGACAAGATCAAGAACTTCTCTGCGGCCTCCGCGCTCTCCGCGCTGAGCGTCCAGTCGGTACGTAGTGTCCGGCTCTAGCCGGACGTTCCCGGGCCGCGTCTGTCGCTGGACGGTCCGCCTGAAGAGCCTGTGAAAAAGTGCGACGTTTGAACGCAGAGCTCGCAGAGCACGCAGAGAAATCCTTAGGCATTTCTTCTCGGCGGCCTCCGCGGTCTCTGCGTTGAACGTGATTTGTTCACAACCTCTGAAGGCGGACACTACGTACGGCCCTTCCACGCGGTTGTAGAGAGCCTCAGCGACGACCTTACGGCAGCTTCGCGACTTTCGCTCCCAAACGCTGCAACCGTTCCACGAGCTGCCCGTAGCCGCGCTCAACGGTCTCGAGCGGTGCGAGCCGGCTCTGCCCGTCGGCTGCCAGCGCCGCGGCGATGAGCGCCATCCCCGATCGCAGATCGCGGCTGTCGAGCAGCCGTCCCCGCAACCGCCGAGGACCGGTCACGATAATCCGATGCGGATCGCAGAGGAACAGGTCGGCGCTCATGCCGCTCAACTGTTCGAGCGCGAACAGGCGCAGCTCGTACAACCAATCATGGACGAGCGTTTGCCCCTCGCACTGCGTCGCCAGCACCGTGACGAGGCTGACCAGATCGCTCGGGAATCCCGGCCACAGTCCCGTTGTAATCCGGCCGGCAGCTTTTGGCCGCGACTGCTCGACCCGAAACGCCTCGCCGTCCATCGTGCACTCGATCTGCATGCGCTTGAGGACCGCCGCGACGACCTCGATGTCTTGCGCCCGGGCCCCGAGTACCTCGATCTCGCCGCCGGTGACGGCGGCGACGACACCCCAGCTGCCCGCCTCGATGTAGTCGCCCCACAACCGGTGTTGCGCTCCTCCAAGCTTCGCCCCGCCTTCGACGCGAATCGTCGGCGTGCCGGCCCCGCTGATCCCGCCGCCGAGCTCCTGCAGAAACTGACAAAGCTCGACCACGTGGGGCTCGCACGCCGCGTGGCGAATTTCGGAGACGCCGTCGGCCGCGGCGGCAGCCAGAAGCGCCGTTTCCGTACCCGTCACCGAGGCCTCATGGAGATAGATGGATGTCGGCTTCAGGCCGTCGGGGACTTCAAGGTCGTGGCCGGCCGAAGGCGTGATACGCGCGCCCATCGACTCGAGCGCGTCGAGGTGCGTCGTAATCGTCCGCCGCGCCGGGAAATCCCCTCCGGGCTGCGCGAGCCGCGCGCGTCCGCGCCGGGCCAGCAACGGCCCAATCAGCAACACGGATCCGCGCAGCCGGCAGACGAGCGCGCTGTCGGGCTCGTCCTTCACGACCTCCCGGCACCGCACGCGAAGTGTCGTGCTGCCGATGCCCTCGACTTCTGCGCCGAGATCGAGCAGCAGCCGCGCCATCACCTCCACGTCGGTGATGCGCGGCACATTTGTCAGCACGCACTCCTGGGTCGTCAGCAGGCATGCGGCGAGCAGCGGAAGCGCCGCGTTTTTGTTGCCTTCCACGTCAACGGACCCCGATAAACGGCGGCCGCCTTCAATCAGGAGAGTGGACATCGAACTTGCCAAGATACACAATCTCTTCCCGCAACTCCACGCCGTAGCGCTCTCGCACGGCAACGCGACAGCGATCGATCAGCCTGCGGATGTCGTCTGCGGTGGCACGTCCCTGGTTGACGATGAAGTTGCCGTGGATGGGCGACACGCGCGCGCCGCCGATCGTCGTGCCCTTGAGCCCGGCCGAATCGACGAGTGCACCCGCCGACCACGCAATCCCG
>QHWL01000549.1 GCA_003222555.1 Acidobacteriota bacterium
GACGAGCTCTGGTCGATCTTCGGTGAGGATCGGGTGATGTTCGGCAGCGATTGGCCGCAAAGCGAAGGTCTGGAGTTCAACTCGGATCCCAACGTCATCGGCGTGGCGCGCGCGTTCGTCGCCACGAAGGGTCTCTCAGCGATGGACAAAGTGTTCTGGAAAAATTCCACCAAGCCTTATCGCTGGGTGCAACGCGATCCCAGCCAGCGCAAGGCCTGAGCGCCGGGCAACCCGGCGCTCATCTGGCACGTGTGAAATCCAGTAGATGTTCGGCAGGCCGATCACGGCCCGCGGCGCGAGACGGGCCGCGGGCGTGGATCGCAGGAGGTCAGCGGCTCGGCTTGGCGGCCGCGGCGACCGTGAAGGCGTAGCCGGGCGCGCCGTTCAGCATCCGCGGAGCGAGCGTCGTGATCTTGTCTTTGTCGGGGTACAAGACGCCAAAGCCGCTCTGGTCCTTCGCCGCCCCGTAGCGCGCCGTGTAGTGCACGGAGCCGTCCGCGGCGTGGTTCACGCGCGTCGAATCGGCGACGAACTGCGGCCGCGGATAGAACGTGAACGTTCCATCCCTCGGGTTGAAGCGGACGTTCGCCATCGGGCGGTCCGGCTGGCTCGTGTCCGGGAACCAGACGTTGCCGTCCTTGTCGATCGACGCTTCGTACGGCTGCGCGCCGCGGTGCGGGATGTCCCACATTTGCCAGCGGCCGGTCTTCTGATCGAGCCTGGCGATTTTCCCGGGGCGCTCGGCGGCGGCCCAGATGCCGACCCAGATGTTGCCCTCGGCGTCCGACTCCGGACCGCGGCGGAAGTTCGCCGGGTAGATCGGCGGAATGAACTCGGTCCACGCCCCGGTCGACTGGTCGAACCGGGCCAGCTTGCCGCCGTTCCATTCGGCCACCCAGATGTTGTCGAACGGATCGATGCACGCCCCATACGGCGTGGCCGCGTTGGTCGGAATCAGGTGCGTCGCGACCTTGCGCGTCGCCGGATCGTACATGCTGATGGCGCCGGTCAACATCCAGTGCACCCAGATTTTGCCCTGGGAGTCGACCAGACCGCCCATCAGCGGCCCCTTCCGGGTCGCCCGGATCACGTTGTCCGGATCGAGGTCGACCACGTGCTCCCACGTTTCAGTCTTCGGGTTGAAGCCGAGGAGCCGCGACGACAACTCCGAGCCGCTGCCGCTGCTGTCGACGTGCCCGTCTTCGGTCCTGGTGAACTCCAACACCCAGATCCGCCCGTGCCGATCCTGGGTCAGGTCGTGCACGCCGGCCCTGCTATCGGGCAGCGTCCACGTCTTCTGCTCCCCGGATTGCGGATCCAGCCTCACGAGCCGGCTGGGTATCCCGCGATCGACCCCCCACCGGTTGCCTTGCTCGTCGAGCGTCACCTGCATGATGATGCGGACGCCGGCCACGCCGCCGGCGGCACCCTCCGAATCGGTGGCCGCGACCGACCGGGACGGCGCAGCCTCCTTCTCCTCCGCGACCGTGTAGTACTCGATGTACTGCGCTTTGCCGAGCGCCCCCTCGTCGAGCGGCATCTCCACGTCGGTCTTCACCCCGCGCGGCTTCTTGTCGAGCCCGAAGTTCTTCGTCAGGTACTCGAGGACGTCCTTGCGATCCTGGACGCCGAAGCGGAAGCTGCTCGCATTGCCGGCGAGGACGCCCTCACCAAGGCTGACCCTGTCGTGTTCGGCGAGGTTGCGGCCCATCATCTTGTCGAGGCCGAACTTCCACCCCTGCGCGCTGCGCGGGCTCATCGAAAAGAAATTCTCCCCGTGGCACTGCATGCACGTCTTCTCGAGGACAACGCGGCCCGGGCCGGGCGGGTAGATCTCCTGGTAGCTGGCGTACGTGATCTCCTTCCTGGGCGGCAGGAGGCCGTTTGACGCCCTCGCCTCCGAGGGATCGACGGAGGTCGGATACGCGTTTGGATCCTTCGCGTCGTGCATCGCGACCCGGAGCGCCGGATTGGTGCCGGCCTTCACGACCACCGGCTGCGGATCCGATTCGAGGCCGCGCGCCTTGACGACGAGCTCGTAGTTGCCCGGCATGACGGCGACCGCTTTGAACGCGCCGGCGCTCGTGTACACCATGTACAGCATGTGCCGCCGCCTGTCCTGGCTGCGCAGGTAGACCTGCGCCGCCTTGAATGGCTTGCCGGCGGTCACCGTTCCGGTGACGATGCCCATGCCCTGCAGCTGGCCGCCCGTCTGCGCCGTGAGGGTGTTGCCGCGAGAGCTGAACACGCCGTACCCGTCGACGAGCAGCGCGATCGCGATCGCGAGCATGGCGGCAGATCGTCCGCGGATGGACCGTGGAGTTGTTTTGGACGTGTCCATGATGTGCCTCCCCGAAAGTGCCGAAAATGGCTGCGCCTATCGGAATGTCTGTCGCAACGACCCGCGCAGTACTCCGGCACGTGCGCGATTCCGGTAGCTGGTGGCCGGGCACAGATTATGTCCGAATCACGATCTGAGTAGAAGGGCCGTACGCGCATCTCATGATTTCTAACAGGTCCGACGCGGCGGAGATCGTCCGCGGAGGGTTGCGTTACCGGCGTCGTCGAGGGGCGAGCTTGGCGGAGGAATGTTGCGCAGCCGCAGCCGGCGCTCGGCGTTTGTGGTCGAACAGCGCCACTTCGGCGACCCGCGGCGCCCGAATCAAGTCGAGGTTGTGACGAAGCAGGGCGT
>QHWL01000550.1:0-2725 GCA_003222555.1 Acidobacteriota bacterium
CGGCCCGCTGCGTCCTATCAAGCCCGACGTGTCGCGTGCGCGTCCACTAGCGCGCCCCGCTGTGCTTGGCGCGCCACTCGTCACTCTGCTTGATGGCGTCCATCACCGTCTGGCGCGCTTGCTCTTCGGGCTCGCCCTTTAGCCGGTGACGCAGGTACACGTCGAACACCCAGACGCTGATCCCCTCGAAGTCGGGATGGTCGCGAATCCACAGCCCCTCGGATCGCTGCAGGCCCTCGGGCGACTTGTAAAAGTCGTTCAGCCATGCCATCGCGCGCTGCATTTCAGCGCCCTGGCCTTCCATCGAGTCGGCCACCAACGCGCGCGCCTGCAGGCCGGCGCTCGCCTCGGCGGCGGCAATCTGGAGCCGCAAATTTCCGATGCGGTTGTATTGATGGACGACCAGCGCTGCGAGGAGCGCCGTCGCGACGGCAAGAATGCGGGTCAGCATAATGAAATCAGCCTACCGCTATCAGCCGCCGTGCTGGACGACCACAGCCCAGAGCTGAAAGCTTCTCGGCCCTCCGCATCGTCAGCGCCTGGCGGCCGACACGTCGGGCACCTCCTCGCCCAGCGCCGTCGCCAGATCTGTCCGGTGTTCTTGTTCCTGGACGGAGGATCTCGCGGATGTCTTCGGCGATGGCGTACTCTCCTAGCGCTTCGCGTTGCCGCACGCGCTCGCCGAACTCCTTGGCGATGCTCATATATTGTGCTCCTTTGAGCACCTGCGAATAGACTACGTATGCAATGATGGCTTGATATTCGCGTGACAGATCTTCATCCAGACGCTCGATCAACTGCTGACGCGTAACGGTCGGTTCGGCATTTCGTTCTCCGTCTTTTGTCTTTTGTTGTTCAGCGCTGTAGTCTAGCTGAATCCGACGTCACCAGCTCAGCCGATTGTCCGCACGGACTTTATTTTGCACGGGGCAGAGCCATGAACCGACTTCTCTTTGCACTACTTCTCGCGGCTCAAACCACCATCACGCCGCCCGACAACAAGTATTCGCCAGCCGACGACGTGAAACTGGGCCTCGAGGCCAAGACCCAGGCGGAAAAGCAGCTGCCCATCATGCGCGACGATGCGGTGACGTCGTATGTCGAGGGACTGGGCCGCCGGCTGGTCGCCGTCATCCCGTCGAACCTGCGGCATCCCGAGTTCCGCTACACGTTCGAAGTGGTCAATGTCCGCGAGATCAACGCGTTCGCGCTCCCGGGCGGACCGATGTTCGTCAACCGCGGGATGATCGAAGCGGCGAACACGGAAGGCGAAGTGGCCGGCGTGATGGCGCACGAGCTCAGCCACGTCGTGCTGCGGCACGGCACGGCGCAGGCGAGCAAGGCCACGAAGTACGAGATCGGCACGATAGCCGGCGCCGTCCTCGGGGCGATCATCGGCGGAAACCTCGGGAACATCGTGGCGCAGGGGACGCAGTTCGGCCTCGGCGCCGCGTTCCTGCGTTTCAGCCGCGAGTTCGAGCGGCAGGCCGACATCGAGGGGTCACACATCATGGCAGCCGCCGGCTACGACCCGCGCGACATGGCGAACATGTTCAGAACGATCGCGAAGCAAGGGGGCTCGGGCGCTCCACAGTGGCTGAGCGATCACCCCGATCCTGGAAACCGGGAACAATACATCACACGCGAGGCGCAGCTGGTGCATGTCGACAACCCCGTGCGCGACACGCGCGGCTTCGAGCAGGTGCGGGCGCACCTCAAGCAGCTGGCGCCCGCGCCGACCACAGAACAGGTCATGAAAAACGCCGGGCGCGGCAACGGACAGCCCAGTGGTCAGAATCAGCCTGCGCCGACCGGCCGCGTGGCGCCGCCATCATCACAGTTCAGAACGTACACGGAGGGCGATCTGTTCCGGGTGAGCGTTCCCGCGAACTGGCGCGAGCTGCCGGGCAACAGCGCGGTGACGTTCGCACCTGATGGCGCGTACGGCCACACCAACGGCCAGAGTGTATTTACGCACGGCGTGGAGCTTGGCGCAACACGCAACGAGACCCACGATTTGCGGACGGCCACGGACGAACTCATCGCTTCGCTGTCGAGCGGCAACCCGAATCTCGGGCGGCCCTCGGGCTACAACAACGTGTCGATCGCCGGGCGGAGGGGGCTGCGGACGACGATGTCGAATCGGTCGGAAATCAACGGACAGCCGGAGACCATCCAGGTTTTCACGACGCTCATGCGCGACGGCAGCGTGTTCTACGTGATCGGCGTCGCACCCAGCGATTCGTTCCGCGATTATCAAAACGTTTTCCAGCGCATCGTCGGCTCGATTCAGTTGATGGACTGAGTACGGGGACGGGAGCGCGTGTACTGTAAGGGCTTCCCGTTCCGCGTGCACCGCGGCCGATCGGCTCTTCGCGTCGGTTCGGATATAATTCTGCCCGGCTTTACACTCAACAGATCGATCCGACAGGCGAGGTGGTAATGGCGTATGTGGAAGTGTCTTCAATCCCGCGGCGGTTCGGTGTAACCAAACGACGCGATGCGTGGTGGACGACACCGCTGCTGGTGTTTTGCGGCCTGTCGGCGTTCGTCGTGTATTCGACGTGGGCGGCGTTCCAGGGCGTGCATTACCGGTTCGGTCCGTATCTCTCGCCGTTCTACTCTCCCGAGGTGCTCGGCGACCGAGCGTACAGCTGGTTCGGACCCAAGCCCGGCTGGTGGCCGTTGTGGCTGCCCTTTTCACCGGCGTTCCTCATCCTCTGGG
>QHWL01000550.1:2806-3323 GCA_003222555.1 Acidobacteriota bacterium
TTACAAGGCGTTCTGGGCCGACCCGCCGTCATGCGCCGTCGGCGAGCCGCGAACGCACTACCGGGGCGAAAACGCCTTTCCGCTCATTCTGCAGAACATCCATCGATATTTTCTGATTTTCGCCGTTCTACTTCTGGTGTTCCTCTCTCACGATGTCTGGAAGGCGCTCTGGTTCGCCGATCCGGCGACCGGTCGCGAAACCTTTGGCATGGGAATCGGGACAATCGTCCTGGCGGTCAATGTCGTGCTGCTCGGCTTGTACACCTTCAGCTGCCATTCGTTGCGGCATCTGATTGGGGGCTGCGGCGATTGCCTCTCCGAAGGGCCGGCAGGCGGCGCCGGCTACGCGTGCGTCTCGGCGCTCAACCGCCGGCACATGCTCTTCGCCTGGATGAGCCTGGGCTGGGTTGGCTTTTCCGATCTGTACGTCCGCCTGTGTTCGATGGGGATCTGGTCGGATCTGAGAATCCTCTGAAGGGGCCGGGAGTCGATTTCATTTTCCGCCATGCCGCTGTGG
>QHWL01000550.1:3385-3897 GCA_003222555.1 Acidobacteriota bacterium
GGCGCCGGCCTGCGCGCCGCGATCGAAGCCGCGGCCCAAGGCGTCAGCGTCGGGATCGTCTGTAAGTCGCTGCTTGGCAAGGCCCACACCGTCATGGCGGAAGGCGGCATCGCGGCGGCCCTCGCAAACGTTGACGACCGGGACGGTTGGACCGTCCATTTCGCCGACACGATGCGAGGCGGACAGTACCTCAACAACTGGCGCATGGCGGAGCTTCACGCCAAAGAAGCGCCGCAAACCGTCCGCGAGCTGGAGGCGTGGGGCGCCTTGTTCGACCGGACGAAAGACGGCCGAATCCTGCAGCGGAATTTCGGCGGCCACAAATATCCGCGGCTGGCCCACGTCGGCGATCGGACAGGTCTCGAGATGATCCGAACGCTGCAGGACCACGGGGTGCACCAGGGCATCGACGTGCACATGGAATGCACGGTGCTCACGCTGCTCACCGACGCCGGACGTGTCGTGGGCGCGTTCGCGTACGAGCGTGAGCGCGGACGGTTCATATTGTTCCG
>QHWL01000550.1:3926-9354 GCA_003222555.1 Acidobacteriota bacterium
CATCACCAGCAACAGCTGGGAGTACACCGGCGACGGCCAGGCGCTCGCGTATCACGCTGGCGCCGACCTGATGGACATGGAGTTCGTGCAGTTCCATCCCACCGGCATGGTGTGGCCGCCCAGCGTGCGCGGCATTCTGGTGACCGAAGGGGTGCGCGGCGAAGGTGGCGTGCTCCGCAATCAGCTCGGGCGCCGGTTCATGTTCGACGACATTCCGGAAGCGTACAAACGTCAGACGGCCGACAACGAAGACGAGGGGTGGTTGTACACGCAAGGCGACAAGAACGCGCGGCGTCCGCCTGAGCTTCTCACCCGCGACCACGTCGCCCGCTGTATCGTCCGCGAAATCAAGCAGGGGCGCGGCAGCCCGCATGGCGGCGTCTATCTCGATATCGCGTGGATCAAGGAACGCGTGCCGCACGCAGCGGAGTTGATCAAGAAGAAACTGCCGAGCATGTATCACCAGTTCAAGCAGCTCGCCGATATCGACATCACGAAAGAGCCGATGGAGGTCGGGCCGACGACGCATTACGTCATGGGTGGTGTGCGCGTGGATGGCGACACCCAGATGTCGTCGGTGCCGGGCATGTTCGCGGCCGGAGAATGCGCTGCCGGGCTGCACGGCGCCAATCGACTGGGCGGCAACTCGCTTTCCGATCTGCTCGTGTTCGGCAAACGCGCGGGCGCTCACGCCGCGGTATTCGCGAAAACCCACGACGCCGGCCGGGTGAACCCGTCGCAAGTGGAAGAAGCCGCACGATCGGCTCTGGCGCCGTTCGAGCGGGGCGACACCGGCGAATCGCCCTATCAGGTGCAGATGGAGCTCCAGGAGCACATGCAGGACCTTGTGGGGATCGTGCGCACCGAGATCGAAATGGCGCGCGCGCTGGACGTCCTCGCCGACCTCCGCCAACGGACTGCGCGCGTAGGAGTGGGTGGAAACCGCGAGTACAATAACGGCTGGCATACGGCGCTCGACCTGCCGAATCTGCTGACGGTCTCGGAGGCCGTCGCGCGCGCGGGCCTCGAGCGGCGTGAGAGCCGCGGCGCGCACTTTCGCGAGGATTGTCCTGAGAAAGTCGACCTCTTTGGTCGGTTCAACGTCGTCGTCCGCAAGGGCCGGGACGGCGAGATGGTGATCAGCCGTCAGCCGATTCCGGAGATGCCGCCTCAGCTGAAGCGCGTCGTCGAAGAGAATAAGTAAGGGGCGGCTGACGAGCGAGCGACAGCTCTGAGCCAAGAGCGCCGGGGGTGGGGCCACGGCGCTCCGGGAGATGTGGGGCCCCACGAGGGGTACAGAGGAAGCAGATGGCCATGTTTCGGATCTGGCGCGGCAGCGCCGCCGGGGGTGAGTTCCACGATTATACGGCCGAGATCTCTGAGGGCATGGTCGTGCTCGACGCCATCCATCAGATCCAGGCGCTCCATGCCAACGATCTCGCCGTGCGCTGGAACTGCAAGGCGGGGAAATGCGGGTCGTGCTCGGCCGAGATCAACGGCAGCCCACGTTTGATGTGCATGACTCGCATGAACGCCCTGCCGGCCGACGAGCCCATCACCGTCGAGCCGATGAAGTCGTTCCCTCTCATCAAAGACCTCGTGACCGACGTCTCGTGGAACTTCCGGGTCAAGAAAGCCATCAAGCCGTTCAAGCCGCGCCCGCCGGACGCGGCGGACGGGACGTGGCGCATGGCGCAGCAGGACATCGATCGGGTGCAGGAATTCCGGAAGTGCATCGAGTGCTTCCTCTGCCAGGACGTCTGTCACGTGCTGCGCGAACATCATCTGCACGAGGAGTTCATCGGCCCTCGATTCTTCGTCCACGCCGCGGCACTCGAAATGCATCCGCTCGATGTCGAGAACCGCACCGCCGATCTCAAGAAAACCCAGGGCATTGGCTACTGCAACATCACGAAGTGCTGTACGAACGTCTGTCCTGAAAGCATCACGATCACTGACAACGCGATCATTCCGCTGAAGGAGCGCGTCGTCGACGAGTTCTACGATCCGATCAAAAAACTGTTGCGGGTGTTTCGCCCGGCACGGTAATCCGTCGGCCACCAAACGCGCTACCACCGAGGTCACGGTGAGGAAATGCGATTACGGAGGTCACGGTTTGAACAAGCAAATTTCTTTGAATGTTTTCTCCGTGTCCTCCGTTCGTTTCCGTCGTCTCAGTGGTAGAGATTGAAAGGACGAGAGGCCATGGCAGAGCAAGGCTATCGCATCGAACGTGACAGCATGGGCGAGGTACGGGTGCCGGTAGACGCCCTCTACGGCGCCCAGACCCAAAGGGCTGTGGAGAATTTTCCTGTGAGCGGGCTGCGATTTCCGCGCGCTTTTATTCGCGCGCTCGGGATGATCAAGGGGGCGGCCGCGGCAGCGAACCAGGAGCTGCACCTGCTCGACCCAGAGATGGCCGACGCGATCCGACAGGCCGCCAAAGAGGTAGAAGACGGACTCCACGACGCTCACTTTCCGCTCGATATCTTTCAGACCGGTTCGGGCACCAGCACCAACATGAACGCGAACGAGGTGATTGCCACCCTGGCCACGCGTACGTTGGGCCGCAAGGTGCATCCCAACGACCACGTCAACATGAGTCAGAGCAGCAACGACGTCATCCCGGCGGCGATTCATGTCAGCGCTTACGTGGAGGCGACCGATCATCTGATTCCGGCCGTGATGCATCTGCGCGACGCCATCGAAGGCAGGGCCAGCGAGGTCGATCGCGTGGTGAAGACCGGCCGCACGCACCTCATGGATGCCTTGCCCCTTCGCATGAGCCAGGAGCTTGGCGGCTGGCGCAGCCAGATCAGCGACGGTGTGTCGCGGATCGAGTCGACGTTTCCACGCTTGCGCGAGCTGGCTCTCGGCGGGACGGCGATCGGCACCGGACTCAACGCGCATCCGCAATTCGGGAGCGGCGTGGCAGCGAAACTCGCCTCGATGACCGGGCTGCCGTTCGTCACCAGCCACAATTATTTCGCGAGCCTGAGCAGCCAGGACACGGCCGTGGAGCTGAGCGGACAGCTCAAGACGCTCGCCGTCACCCTCATGAAAATCGCGAAAATCGCGAACGACCTGCGCTGGATGAACAGCGGACCGCAGGCCGGTCTGGCCGAAATTTCGCTGCCGGAGCTGCAGCCGGGCAGCAGCATCATGCCGGGCAAAGTGAATCCGGTGATTCCGGAAGCCGTCGCGATGGTCTGCGCCCAGGTGATCGGCAACGACGCCACGGTCGCCATCGGCGGACAATCGGGAAACTTCCAGCTCAACGTGATGCTGCCCGTGATTGCATACAACGTCCTTCAGAGCGTCACCTTGCTTGCGCGAGTGGCGTCGCTGCTGGCCGACAAAGCCGTCGCCGGCTTCACCGTCAACGAAGCTCGCCTGGCCGATCTCGTTGGCCGAAATCCCATCATGGTGACGGCGCTGAACCCGGTGACCGGCTATGAGATCGGCGCCAAGATCGCAAAACGGGCGTACGCCGAAGGACGGCCGGTCAAAGAAGTGGCCGCTGAGATGACTGCGCTCTCGGCTGAGGAGCTGGAACGCCTGCTGGACCCGAGAGCGATGACCGAAGGGGGCATTTTCAAATAGTCCTGATCGCCGTGATGAGGCCCTCAGAGATTGTGTACAAATCACGTTCCACGCAGAGACCGCGAAGGCCGCAGAGGAGAAATGCCCAAGGATTTCTCTGCGTGCTGTGCGACCTCTGCGTTCAAACGTCGGATTTTTTCACAGGCGGACCGTCCGCGCCGCTCGGTCAACCTTTGGGCTTGACGGTGTGGGCCACGCTGCCACGAGACTTCAGTAGACGGAGCGCGAGCGCCAACCCGTCCCGCGCTTGAGCGTCGGCCGGGTTCAGCTCGAGCGTCACACGGAACTCCGCAATCGCTCCTTCCATCCAACTCCTGTTGAGATGCGAGCGCGACGGCTAGGACATCGTGCGCACCGGGATCGCGCGGGGCGAGCCGCACGGCCTCGCGTGCGTGAACCTCGGCTTGATGCGCGTTGCCCTGTTGCAGGTAGGCCTGGGCAAGGTTTCGCTGCGCGTTCACCGACTGTGGATCGAGACTGGCCACACGCTGAAACGCGGCAATCGCCTCGTCGAGGCGGCCCACGCTTGCCAGCGCAGCTCCCATATTGCCCAACGCCGATGTAATTCCGGGTTGGGATGCGAGGAGCACCTGGTAATGCGAGATGGCTTCCTCGAAACGACGTTGGGCAAACAGCACGTCCGCCAGGAACCCGTGCATGGCGGCGTTGGACGGGCTCATGCCGAGAACGCGCTGGAACTGCGTCGCAGCCTCGGGAAGCTTCCCCTGCGAAACCAGGATGCGACCAATCAGCTCTTCGGCGGGAACGACGTTGCCGTATTGCGGTTCAGCGGTCAATCGCCGCAGCTGCACGAGCGCTTCGTCAAGCTTTCCTTCAAAGAAAAGCTCCGTACCCAGCGCAAAGCGCGCCCCCGGATAGTCGAGCACCGCCTCCCTCAGTTGGACCATCGCCTCGTCGTGATCTCCGGCCGCAATCAATTCCGACGCCAGCTGGGCGCGGGCACGCCCGTTCGGGCGCCGCTCGACAGCCGTCCGCCACAGCGCGAGAGGCGACTTGTACTCCGCGTTTCGGTAGATCGTCCGCGTCGCCAAGGCGGCCAGGATGGCGGCCACCGCGGTCGCTCCAAGCAGCGCGATCGAGCGCGACGGCTTCCCCGTTGGTGCGGCGAGACGGTTCCACGCTGACCGTCCGGCAAGCACCACGAGCACGGCGAGTGCGGCAAGCGGGAGATACATGCGGCGTTCGGCTCCGACCTCGCTCGCGATGGGAACAACGCTCGTCGTCGGGGCCAGCGTGAGGAAGAAGGCCGCGCACAGGAAGCCGACCCTCGGCCAGCGGACCAACGCGACGGCGGTCGCCAGCAACAGCGAGCCGACGACTGCCATGTGAGGCAGGACGTCCCGCGCCGCGACGGCCCGGGGCAACCCGTAATCGAGCACGAGCGCTCTGGGCCACAGCGTCAGGCGCAAATACTGGACGACCATCACGAATTGATTCAGGAGATAGTTCCAGACGTCCATGCCCGAGGAGGCCCCGACAGTTGACCGGGGGTGACCCAACATGAAGGCCACGAGCTCCACCCAGGTTACCGCCAGCGCCGCGTACAGGCGCCCGCGGGCCTGGATTGCCTGCCCGAGAGAATCGAACTCGAACACGCGGTCGTACAACAGCACAATCAGCGGCACGGTCGCCATCGACTCTTTCGAAGCCATCCCCAACCCACACGCGATCACCGAGGCCACCGTCCAGCCGGTGGCCTGAGCAGAACGCCGGGCCCGCATCGCGCAATAGAGCGTCAGCAACCAGAAGAGACCCATCATGGATTCGGTGCGTTGCGTGACGTAGTCGACAGCCTCGCTTTGCA
>QHWL01000550.1:9378-12021 GCA_003222555.1 Acidobacteriota bacterium
CACAGCAGAGCGCTCACAAGAGCGACGGCGTCGGCCGAAGATCCGAAACGATCACGCAGCCGCGGACCGAGCAGCGTCCGCCGCACCAGGCCGAAGAGAATCAGGGCGCAGGCGACGTGAAGCGCGATGTTCCCCACGTGGTACCCGGTAACATCGAGTCCCCCGACTGCGTAGTTGACGGCCAGCGAAAGATTGACGATGGGGCGCCCCGCGACCGGCGTTTCTCGCGGCGGAGATAACGCGCGCGATATCGGCCAGAGATGGCGAATCGTGTCGTTTTGCCTGATCGCGGTGAGATCGTCGAAGATGAACGGGCCTGCGATGCTGTTTCCGTAGGTGAGCGCACCTGCAGCGGCGATCAGGCCGATGTAGGCGGCGAGGCCGCTCGCAGCCACGGAGCGTCTGGATCGCGTCGGTGCGGCGGCACGGGCACGGACGGCGCGGCGAGCTCTCACCATGTCAGGCCGGCATTGTGATCAAAGGACCGTCCGATCACTATAATCGTATCGACTCGTAACGGCCTTATTCCATGAGCGCTCGGCTCGGTCGGAGGCTCGGCGGTCTCGTGATGCTTGTGGCGGCTTCCTGCGTGGCGGCCGGGCAGCCCCGCGAGGCGCCTGCGCTCCCGGTCGTCTACTCGGCCGACGTCGACAGCATCATCCATCCGGTCTCCGCGGAGTACATGATCCAAACGATGGATCGGACCGATCGCGAAGGAGCGACGCTCGTGGTCTTCACGCTGCGGACTCCAGGCGGCCTGGTCGATTCCACGCGACAAATGATCACGCACATGCTGGCCGCCAAGACGCCGGTCGCCATCTTCATCGGGCCCTCCGGCACTCGTGCGGCGTCGGCCGGTTTCCTTCTGACGATCGCCGCCGACGTGGCCGCGATGGCCCCCGGCACGCACATCGGCGCGGCGCATCCTGTGGCAGGCAGCGGCGAGAAGATGGACGAGACGATGGCGAAGAAAGTGACCGAAGACCTGGCTGCCTACGCGCGGACGCTGGCGAGCCGGCGCCATCGAAACATGAAGCTCGCGGAGCAGGCGGTCAGCGAGAGCCGTGCCTTCACCGACGAGGAAGCGCTCGGCGCTTCGCCACCGCTCATCGACATCGTGGCGCCGGATATCGCTGAACTGCTCCGAAAACTCGATGGACGAACGGTGACGCGATTTGACGGCACACCGGTTGTCCTGAGAACCGCTGGCGCGCGAGTAGTTGCGATCGACATGAACTGGCGGCAGCGCTTGCTCAGCGCCATCGCCCATCCCAACGTCGCCTACATTCTCCTCAGCCTCGGAACACTCGGGTTGACGATCGAGCTGTGGAGCCCCGGGGCGGTACTGCCCGGCGTCGCTGGCGGATTATGTCTCTTGCTGGCGTTCTTCGCCTTTCAGATTCTCCCGGTGAACTACGCGGGCCTGCTGCTAATCCTTTTCGGCCTCCTGTTGCTCGTGCTGGAACTCAAAATCACCAGCTACGGCCTGCTCACGGCCGGAGGGCTCGCCAGTCTCATCTTCGGATCGATGATCTTGATGGATTCGTCGGAGCCCGACCTCCAGCTGAGCCTGCGTTTCGTGCTCCCGATCGTCTTCGGGCTGGGCGGAATCGGCATCTTTCTCACACGGCTGGCGGTCGCCTCCCAGCGGATCCGGCCTGTCACCGGCGCCGCAGGCATGATCGGCGAGGTTGGAAAAGCGCTGACGGCCATCGAACCGGGAAAGATCGGACGGGTGGCAACGCACGGCGAGACCTGGAAGGCGACTGCGGAGGAACCCATCGCGGAAGGCGATCGGGTCCTGCTCACGAGGGTTGACGGTCTGACGCTGACGGTCCGCAAGCAACGTCCTGATGATGAGGTGCCGTGATGGAACCGCTCCTGATTCTGCCGCTCGTGGTGATCGTGTACCTGATCTCGTCGATCAATATTCTGGCCGAGTACGAGCGGGGCGTCATCTTCCGCCTGGGCAAGCTTCTGCCCCAGCCCAAAGGCCCCGGAGTGGTCCTGGTGTTCGCGCCCATCGACCGTATCGTGCGCGTGAGCCTGCGAACGGTCGCCTTCGAGGTGCCGCCGCAGGATGTGATTACCCGCGACAATGTATCGGTGAAGGTGAGCGCGGTCCTCTACTATCGGGTTGTCGATCCCAGGCGCGCCATCGTGGAGGTCGAGAGCTACCAATACGCGACGCTGCAGCTCGCGCAGACGACGCTCAGGAGCGTGCTGGGCCAGGCGCAGCTCGACGACCTGCTGGCGGAGCGCGATCGACTGAACCTTCAGCTGCAGACGATTCTCGACCACCACGCCGAGCCCTGGGGCAGCCAGCCGACATGCAGCGGTCCATGGCCCGTCAAGCAGAAGCCGAACGTGAGAAGCGGGCCAAGATCATTCACGCCGAAGGCGAGCTGGACGCCTCCGCCAAGCTGGCCCAGGCAGCGGGCGTCATCGCGGCGCAGCCGCTGAGCATCACGCTGCGCTACCTGCAAACGCTCACCGAGATCGCGTCGGAAAAGAACTCCACAATCATCTTTCCGCTGCCCATTGAGCTGCTGGAACTGCTCAAGGCGTCGGTTTCAAAATGAAATTACGAAGGACGAGGAAAGAAAGTCCTACGCCTGACCCCGGCTCCCTTCGAGCTGCGGC
>QHWL01000551.1 GCA_003222555.1 Acidobacteriota bacterium
AGAATCAGCGGAACGGAGACAAAGACCGTCGGATCTCGCGCTGTGACGCCGAAGAGAAAGCTCGCGAGGATCCGGGTGAGGCCGAATGCCGAGGCCACCCCGATCGCGACGCCGACCAGCGCCAGCCGCATTCCCTGACCGATGACCGATCACCACGTAGGGGTCCCCGGCGAGCGAAACGGTCCGGCCGACGAGCGTCAGATCGCTGCCGAAGCGACGTTTCCAGAAACCTTCACTCAGGACGACAACGTGGCCCCCGTTCGGCCGATCCTCATCGGGTGTGAACGTCCGACCAGAGATCACACGAACGCCGAACAACCGGAAGAAGTCGGCGCTGACCATGCCTGATGCGATCTGCTCCGGGTCGCTGCCGCCCGTCACGTTGACAACGTTGAACCGATACGCAGAGACATCCTGAAACGCGGCTGTTTGCTTCCGCCAGATTTCGAACTTGGTGGGAGAGGCTCCCGGTCCCGATCCTTGCGGCGAGGTATTGGTGAACACCAACAGGCGGTCGGGGTCGGGATAGGGCAGCGGCTTCAGCAAGACCGTGTTGACGACAGAGAAGATCGCGGTATTCGCTCCGATCCCGAGCGTCAGCGCGGCGACCGCCGCGATGGTGAAGGCAGGACTCTGCCGCAAGATCCGCAGCGAATGCCGAAGGTCCTGGACGAGAGCGTTCATCAGCCAATCTCACCGCGCCGTGTGAGTCTACTCCTCGGAGTCAACGTGGCGATACCCCTTCGGTGTACGGTCCCTTGGTGCACGGCCCCTTCTTCACGCCGTGTTGGTCTCAGGTATCCAGGGCCTGGGACCGCTATTCGGCGAGCGCAATAACCGGGTCAATCCTGGTTGCCGCCCGTCGGGCCGGGAGCGCGGAAGCCGCCAGGCCAACAAGGGCCAATGTCAGCGTCGCGAGCAACAGGACAATCGGATCCCGGGCTTGCACGCCAAATAGCTGGCTCTCCAGGCTGCGGCCAAGGGCCATCGCGCCGCCCGCGCCGAGGACGAATCCTCCCACCATCAACCACACGCCCTCGCGCAACATGAGCCGGAACACGGCGGCGGCACTGCTGCCGAGCGCCAGCCGAATGCCAATCTCCTTTGTGCGCTGGGTGACGAGATAGGCCAGCACGCCGTACATGCCGACCGCGGAAAGAAACAAAGCAACGACGCCGAATATCACTGAAAGCAGCATCGGCGATCGATGCGTCATCAGCGATCGATTGACAAGCTCGCTCATCATTCGAACGTTGAACAGGGGCAACTCGCGGTCCATCTCGTTGATTATCGTACGCAGCGATCGTGTAAGCGCTGCGGGGTCGCCGGCCGATGTCCTGACCGCAAACGTCAATCCTCGGCGAACGTTTTGATCGAATGGGTAGTAATAGGCCCCGACCTCCCCGTTCCTTTCGACCAGATTACGAAGCTTGATATCGTGAATCACGCCGACGACCGTCAAGAACACGGTCTTGTCGGAGATCGCCAGCAGGTTGTTGATATCCGTCGGCCGATACATGCGGCGGCCGATCGGATCCCGATCCGGCCAGAACCTGTGTGCCAGTTTTTCATCGACGATCACGGCCTTGGGTCCGTCGGCGCCGTCGCGTTGGTCGAAGAATCGACCGCGAATCAGCTTGGCGCCAATCGCTTCGAAAAATCCGGGGGAGACAACGACCTGATCGGGCGAAATCAGCGACTCGCCCGGCTTCATCTGATACCCTTCGGCGAGAATCACGCTGTCGCTGTGCCGGTCTCCAAAGGGAATCGTATCGGTCGCACCGGCCGCCGTGACGCCGGGAAGGATCCGCAGATGCCGCAACGTCTCGGCCGTGAATTGCACGAGCGACGGATCATCCTTGTACCGGACTTGCGGCAGGACGACCGACGCGGTGAGCACATGGTCGGCCACCAGTCCAGGATCGACGGCGAGCACGCTTCGGAAACTGGCGAAGAGCAAACCGGCGCCATTGAGCAGAACGAAGGCAAATGCCACCTGCGCCACGACGAACCCACGCCGCAACAACTGCGCGCGGCGGCCGCTCGTGCCTCCGCGTCCTTGTTCGCTCAAGACTGCCGCGAGATTGACGCCGCTCAGGCTCACGACGGGAATCAGGCCGAGGATGATGCCAATCGCCGCCACGATCGCCACCGTGTACGCGCCGACGGCGCCGTCGATCCGAATCTCGTGCCCCCGGGGCAGATCCTGAATGTTGAGCGCGGCGAGCAGCCGGAGTGCCGCGAAGCCGACCAATAGACCTGCCCCAGCGCCAACCGCGGTCAACACCATGCTCTCCGTCACGAGCTGACGCGCAATCCGCCAGCGGCTCGCACCGAGCGCCACTCGCGTCACGAGCTCGCGAAGCCGAGCCGATGTTCGCACGAGCACGAGATTCGCGACGTTGACGCACCCGATGAGAAGCACAAATAGCGCGCCGCCCCACAACAGATACAAACTTGGTTTCACATCGCGGACGAGATCATCTTGCAGTCGCACGACCGAGGTGTGAAAGCGCGCATTGAGCAGGACCTGCTTGTACTTCGGGAATCGATCGAGATTTCTGGCGTTGAGGGCGTCGATTTGCTGCTGGGCCTGCCGTACGTCCGCCCCTGGCTTCAGCCTGCCGATGTTCCGCCAACTGTTGCTGTGGCGTTCGTCGTCCGACTTCTGTTGCGGGGTGAACGCCAGCGGACGCCACAGCATCACGTCGTCGTCGACGAACGTGAACCCTCTGGGCATGACGCCGACGATGGTGAAAGGCTGACCGTCGAGGCGGATATCGCGGCCGATGGCGCCGGCGTCTCCGGCGAATACGCTGTGCCATAGCCCATAGCTGAGCACGACTTTTTTTTCGCTTCCGAGCTCTCCTTCCGCGTCTGTGAAGTGTCGACCGAGTTGCGGCGGCACCTGGAGGAGGCGGAAGAAGGACGGTGTGACATTCATGACTGCCCCCGTTGTACAACGCTTGTGCCTCGAACACTGCCGTCTCACGCAAGCGGTCGAAATAGTCCGGCACGCCAGAACTGTTGCTAACGCGCACACCTGCGCCAGGATATTGATTCGCCATCAGCAGGATGCGCTCGCTGTCCGGGAATGGGAGCGGCCGCAGGACCACGTGATCGACGATGCTGAAAAGCGCGACGTTCGCGCCAATGCAGACTGCCAGCGTGAGAACCGCGGTAAGCGTAAAGCTCTTGTCCTTCGAGAGCAGCCGCAACGCGAGTCGCCAGTCCTGCATGGCCGTCGATTCTCCTTGGACGGAATCGGCCGGTAATTCGTTCACTTATCGGGAGTCGCCCCTTCTTGCTCCGAATATGGAGGGATTGTCGTGGGAATCGTGGCGCTCGGATTGGCAGGACGAAAAACAGCGCGGATGGCGTCTTTGGCGTCCTTGGTCCTTGATCGTCCCTGGTTCTTGGCGTTTGGTCCTCACGCAAATGCGTGAAGGGACCAAGGACTATGGACTAGGGACGCCAAGGACCAA
>QHWL01000552.1 GCA_003222555.1 Acidobacteriota bacterium
TACTCACGCGGCGTTAAACGTCTCGCGTCCGGAAGTGGATTCTACTGGTGGGGGCCTGTTGGCGCAAGAGCGCGCACGCGGGCCCTTGACCCGCACGCGCAGGGCGCGCTCGATGCGCAACGCAGCTTAGTCGCTGATGAGCTGCAGGACGATGTCGAGAATCACGATGGTCGATTGGTAGCACGCGATGAGGAAGTCGAGCATCGTGGGTCTCCTTGCGGCACCGCCGCGACCGGAGGTTTACAATCGATCTCGAACGAACTCACGCCGATGCGGTCATTGGTGGCAGGTGCGCTGCCACTGAGCGATGAGGCAGCTCGCTGTTCCGATCTCGGACGATCAAGGTCGACGCGCGCTCGTGCTGGCACATACTGCAAGGTTTAGGGCAACAGCCGTAGGATCCTGCACGGTTGTTTTCCGAATGAATCCTGGCGACTGACCTCGTGCCGCATGTGTGTCGATTACGGTTTTAACATCGACAGCCGTAAAATCGTTATCGAGTGGCCCGACAAGTCACACCCCGGCCGCCTAACTTCGCTCGCGCCTTGTGGTAGTCGCGCACCTTGCTGTCACAGGTTCGCCGCGCCTGGATGGCGCTTCCGGCAGTTGTTGGTGGATGTGCGGGCAAGCTCACATAAGAGTGGACGTATGGGCCGCGGCCACGCCGCGAAACACGAAAAACCGTCTGTGAGGAAAACGCCCTTACCTGTTGACTGTCGCCATGGCCGCTACCGGATACCGCGCCCCGGCCGCGACGCCCTTCGGGGCGATCCCCTCGATCTCGGAGATGTCGGCGGAAGTCAGCTGCACCTCAACGGCCCTCGCGTTCTCCTCGGCGCGCGATCGGCTCTTCGATCCGGGAATCGGCACCACGTCGGAATGGGACAGGAGCCAGGCGAGCGCGAGCTGGGCCGGCGTGCACCGCTTGCGTGCGGCGATGCCCTCGATCCGACCAACGAGCGCGAGATTCTGCTGGAAGTTGTCGCCTTGGAAGCGCGGGTTGTTGTGCCGCCAGTCGTCGGCCGGAATGTCGACGGGCGACCGAAAGCGGCCTGTAAGGAATCCGCGGCCGAGCGGACTATACGCGACGAAGGTGATTCGCAGTTCCCGGCAAAGCGGCAGTAGCTCGTCTTCAGCGTCGCGCGTCCACAGCGAATACTCCGTTTGCAGCGCCACGATCGGGTGAACGGCCGTCGCTCGCCGAATCGTCGCCGGGGCGGCTTCCGACAGCCCGAGATACCGCACCTTGCCTGCGTGAACGAGACCCGCCATCGCCCCGACGGTTTCCTCGATCGGCACCGTCGTGTCGACGCGGTGCTGATAGTAAAGATCGATCGTGTCCACGCGGAGGCGGGCAAGTGAGGCGTCGCAGGCGCGACGCACGTATTCAGGCGAGCCGTTGATCCCAAGAAACGATCCGTCCTCACCGCGGACGTTTCCGAACTTGGTTGCGAGCACGACGCGGTCGCGCCGATCGCGGATCGCCAGCCCGACGAGCCGTTCGTTCGAGAACGGTCCGTACACATCGGCTGTATCCAGGAAGTTGATTCCCAAGTCGAGCGCGCGATGAATGGTGGCGATCGACTCCGCATCGTCGCGACCCGCGTAGAAATCCGACATCCCCATGCAGCCGAGACCAATCGCGGAAACCTGCGGGCCGTCTGCTCCAAGCGGGCGATATTCCATCATGTGCTCTCCTCTCGCCTTTAGAGCTTGAACAAACCAATAACCGCCGAGACCGCCGAGAAGAAAACGCTAAGAATTCTCGGCGTGCCCTGCGTGTCCTGCGGTAAAACGGCGCATTCTTTCACACGCTGGCGAGGGTGGAGTGGTTACTTGGTCGCGCCGCCACCCAATTCGGAATACGCCAGCTTCACGTTGTTCTTCAGGCGATTCGCGTCTGCAGGGGCGTAGCCGACATATTTTGGCGGGATCTTCCAGGTCGCTGCGACCTCGTCGACGCTCTTGCCGGCTTTTTTCGCTGCTCCCACGTCACTCAAGAATTCGCGATTGAACGCGATGTACTCCTTGAGATCGGCCGGGGTCATCTGCGTGCTGTGGCCGGTGATGATGGTGTCCACATTTTTGAAGGTGTCGTACCCCTTCTGGAGAGTGTCTGCAATCCTAAGGGCGCTGCCGCCGTTATTCGCATCAAGGAGCGGGACGTTCTTGCCGGAGAAGATGTCGGCTGCATGCACGACTCGGAGTGATGGGAACAGGACCCACGCGTCGCCGTTCGTATGGCCGCGCCCGAAGTAGTACAGATCGACCTCGTCAGCGCCCTTGAAGAGCGTCATCTTGTCCTTGAACGTGCGCTTTGGCAGCCCTCGGCCGTTGTTGGCCTGGAATATCGTTTGGGCGGGCACGGTCTGATCCTGCGCCGTGCTGTTTGGGATCATTTTGCCCATGTTGGTCTTCGTGTTCTCCTGCACGATGATGTCAACCGTGGCCGGGAAGTCGACGTTGCCGCTGACATGGTCGCCGTGCGTGTGGGTGTTGATCAGCGTGGTCACTGGTTTGTTGGTCAGCTCCTTGATCTTGTCAAGGACCGGCTGGCCCCAGCCGGGATTCTTCGCGTCGACGACGACGACGCCCGTTCCCGTGATGAATACAGCTGTATTCCCACCGCCACCTTTGAGCACGAACAGGTTGTCCTTGAGTTTCTCGACCTCGACGATCTTGGGTGCTTGCTGCCCGGCGCCACCGGCCTGCCGCGCGGCAACGATCATCGACAGCGCACCAACGCCGATCAGCACGCCTAGAGCGACGCTTCTCTTCATACTCAACCTCCATTATCGAAAACGCACGACAGGCCGTATATTATGGCCCGGTTTCCAGGGAACGGAACCTGGGTTCTCAGACGTCCCTCGCCCGGTCGGGGACGCCCGACCGTCGCAAGGTC
>QHWL01000562.1 GCA_003222555.1 Acidobacteriota bacterium
CAGCTTCCACGGTGACTCCCGGCATGACCGCTCCCGACGTGTCTTTGACCACTCCCACGATTCCGCTAGCCTGCTGTGCCCGCGCCACCGCGGGAATAAGCAGCGCCCACGCGAGGACCAGGAGACTCAGGCCCTTCTGGCTGGTTCGCGCCATCGCGTCCCTCTTGAATCTCACCGAGCCTCGACCAACTTCAGACGTCGATCTTGACGGAAGCCGTCTCATTTTCGATGTCCTCGGATATCCAAGGGTCAGGTCGGTGACTATAGGCAGATGGATTTGACTAGTCAAATCGCAAAACCCTTGCGGAATCGTCCGGTACGGCGCCAATGCCTTCGTGAAGAATTACCGCATCAACTGGTCGCTGACGAGCGTCAACGACGTGAGTCCGTACACGTCCCGCGCGAGCTGGCGCACCTCGATGCGGCGCAGCCGCTCGAACCGGCGCGCGATTTCATCGAGGTAGCTGCGTTCCTGCGCCTTTCGCGAGACGTAGAACTCTCCGGCCAACCCGTCGGGCAGGATCCGGTTCACGACCAGCCCGCCGATGTCGACGTTGGTGTCGCTCAGAAGGTCGGCGGCTCGCGCCGTCTCTTCAATCGCGAGGCGCTCGGGGATCGTGACGAGCACGAACGAGGTCCATCCCCTGTCGGTCACCCGCACGCGAAGTTGAGCCAGACGTTCGTGCCGGCGCTCGAGGGCGGCCAGTATGGGGTCCGCCAGCGCGGCAGCCGGCTGCTCCCCGCCGGAGCCGCGGTCGATCTCGAGCAGCGCACGCCGATGCTTCACGAGCGCTTGAATCCAGGTGGTCATCGCCTCCGGCATGCGCAAGAGTTGAAGCGTGTGGCCGGTCGGCGCCGTATCGAAGACGACGAGGTCGAACAGCTGCTCGCGTTCGACGATCAGGTCGATCATCCGATCCAGCAGCGCCACCTCGGCGAGGCCGGGCGACGCGGCGGCCATGTCGATTTGCCGGTGGGCCTGCCGGACGACCCCCGGGCTGAACATCCGCTCGATGTCGCGCTTCACGTCTCTCACGTATCGCGCCGACTCCCGATCGGCGTCAATCTCGATGGCCGACAAATTCGGCAGGAGCTCGCACTCCGATCCGCCGATGTGCCGCTCGAAGATGTCCGAGGTGGAGTGCGCCGGATCGGTGGACACAAGCAGGACGCGCTTGTTGCGGCGGCTCGCCGCGAGCGCGAACGCCGCCGAACAGGTGGTTTTGCCCACCCCGCCCTTGCCGCCGAAAAACACCACCTGACGATCGAGAAGCGACGTCATCGATCGTGAAGGATGTTCCATTGTCCGTCGTGGCGCTGGATCACCACAAAGGACACAAAGGATGCCAAGGACACCAAAACAAACCAGTTAGATTTCACCTTTGTGTCCATAGTGTCCTTTGTGGTTGATCGGCGTCTCAAATCAGGGGAAACGCTCTAGCAACACGGGAGACCATCGAGCGGCGAGTGCTCGATGCCCATGCGGCGATGCCACTCATGGAACTGCTCGAGCAGGTAGGGGTACACCTCGAGCAGATAGAGCGTCGCCGGGTTGGGCAACGCCGTCGCTTCCATGAAACAGAGCAGCAGGAATAGATCGTTCAGCTCGGCGGTTTGCTGACGCAGCTCTCGCTCGTAACCGACCAGGGCGGCGCCCCGGAGGATGTCGGCGAGACGGTTTCTTAGAAGGGACCAGCTCACCGCCCGATTAACACCTTCACCCGGGCAGCGATGCCGCCGAGATCTTTCTCCCCGGCGTCTTGTGAAATGCCGCCCGTCCCGAGGATCCCCAGCACATGGGTGTATTGGGCATCGACGCTCACTCCTATCCATCG
>QHWL01000547.1 GCA_003222555.1 Acidobacteriota bacterium
GAGGCGCCGGCCTTCATTCCAGCGAGGAGTACGTCACCATCGCCGACGTCCTGCTATGCCGGGATGTGCTGGTGGATCTGGCACGGCGGTTCTGTGGGCCGGCCGGTGAGTCCGGATGAGCTGAACAGATCGCGTTGAAGGCAGAGACAAGGCCGTAGAGAAGAAATCCCCAAGATTTCTCAGCGTGCTCTGCGAGCTCTACGTTCAAACGGCGCGTGTTGTCACACGCTCTTCAGGCGCGCGAACGCGGGTGGGAAGCGCCGATCGCGCTCGGGATCGTCCTGCTCTCGCGATCGACCGCGAAGGCGGACGAACCCGGCGCGTTATGCTCGAATGGGATCGCTAGGCTCCTGTCCCCCGATCGACATGAACGGTGTCTGGTTCCACTACGCGATCCGACGCTCCCCAACGAGATGCGGGCGCATCAATCCAAGACGACGTGCGTCGCCGCGAACGCTGATTCGCGGCGCGTTTTCATTCAGCTCCCAGCCCGGCGACTCGTGTCCGCAAGAGACGCACTGCAGGAACATACGATCCGTCTCGAATTGCAGCAAAGCATCATGGCCGGAAAGGCCGCAGTAGGTCTGTCGCAGCCACCAGTACACGCGCGTCGCGTAGCCATCCCCCGCCTCATGCGCATCGGCGGCCGAAGTCCTCAGCCCTTCATCCGACGCGATCCCGTGCGGATAGTGGATTACCATGTCTCCAACTCCTCCTGACCTTACGGCGTCCTGTTTCTAAGGACGCCGTGGGTCCTCCGTACGCTTCAGGTGAGTTCAAGAGCCATGCCGCGCTGAGGGTTTTTCGGATAAGTGTTGATGCGAAAGAAGTTGCGAGGAAACTCATCAGCAGAATCAGCTCAGCAGTTGTGTTCACGGGCGTGTCAGCAGCAGCACCGCGCGAGGCTGAATGATGCAGCAAGTGCTACTGATTGGAATCTGGTGACCACTATTCGCCCATCATGCCGCGCAGCACGAACGCCACGTTGGCAGGACGCTCGCCGAGCCGCCGCATGAAATAAGGAAACCATTGGGACCCGAACGGAATGTAAATGCGGACGTGGTATCCCTCTCGTACCAGAGTCGTCTGCAAGTCGCGGCGGATGCCGTACAGCATCTGAAACTCGAACCGATCGGCGAGGATGCCGCGGTCGGCGGCCCAGCGTCGCGCAAGATCGATCATCGCCGGGTCGTGGGTGGCGATGGCCGGGGACTGTGCCTCGGTCAGCAGGACCTTCATCTGCCGTTCGTACGCCGCATCGACATCGGCTTTCTTTTGATACGCGATGCTTTTCGGGTCCTTGTAGGCGCCTTTGACCAGCCGGATGCGCGCGCCGAGCGTCACGAGGCGCTGCAGATCGCGCTCGGTGCGGTGCAGGGCCGACTGCAGCACGATGCCGATCTGCCGGTATTCCTGCTGCCACAGCGTGTCGAAGATCTCGATCGTCACCTCGGTGTACGGCGAGTTCTCCATGTCGATCCAGACGAAGAATCCTGCCGGTTCGGCGCGGTTGAGGATTTTTCGGAGGTTGTCGATCGCGCTGGCCTTGTCGACGTCGAGCCCGAGCTGCGTCAGCTTGAGGGAAAGGTTGCGGCCGATGCCCGATGCGATGACGGCATCGATCATGCGGAGATAGTCGAGCGTGGCCGCATCCGCGTCGGCGAGGCTCCCGACGCTTTCGCCGAGATGATCCAGAGTGTGCGCGAAGCCGCGCCCTTCGACCGCGCGCGCCGCTTCGATGGCTTCGGCGATGGTTTCGCCGGCGACGAAGCGCCGCGCGAAGTTTGTCGGCGGCCGCATGCCGTAGCGTGAGGCCAGCTTTTTCAGGACGCCACTGCGCGCGAGGAGATGAAAGAAAGCCTTGGATGCGCTATCGAGCATCAATGGGTTCGACCGGTGGTCACCAGGAGATGCTCGATCGTTCGCCCGTAGTACCGGAGCACGCTGCGCTCGCGCACCCGGAAGCGTCCGCGCTCGAGGACGATGATGCCGCGTGTCTCGAGGGGTTCGGCGGCTTCGTCGATGGCCTGCCTGCCGCTGGCGACGCCGAGGTT
>QHWL01000548.1 GCA_003222555.1 Acidobacteriota bacterium
CGCTTGCTCTTCGCGCTTGCTGGTCTTGAGAATCGCGAACCGCTCCGCAGACAGCCCCTTTTTAAAAAAAGGCTCTTCGATCCACGCGGGCGCTTCGCCGTACCCGAACATTCCCTCTTCGCGCGCCAGGGTGGAAATGACCGTCACGTTGCGTCGCTTGAGCGTGTCGATGAAATCGGCGTCCAGTTCCCGGTCGCGGACGTCGTGGGCGAGAATGTTCACGCCCAGATCCACGATCATCCTGGCGTCGGCATATTCGTACACGTGTGCCATGGTGATCTTGCCGTGCTTGCGCGCCTGATCCATGACCGCCGCGCAAAACTCCCGACCGAGCTTCACCAGCTTGCCGTCCTGACTGTCGATCCACACTTTGACGAAGTCGGCGCCCCTGGCGACGATCTCATCGACCTTCGCACGCGCTTCTTCCGGCGTCTTGTACTCGGATCCGGGTTTGAAGGGGGCGGACATGAAGCGGTACTTGACGGTGAGGATGCGCGCGCCGCGCAGATTACCGCGCCGCTGCTCCGCCTTGTAATCGACGATGTCGTCTGCATCAAAGGCCATGTTGGTCGTCGTCGTGACGCCGTACAAGGCATATTGACGCAACTCGGGGTCGCGATTTGCGCCGACATGGCCGTGGGCGTTGATGATGCCCGGTACGATGAACTTCCCAGTGAGATCGAGAATGGTGGCGCCAGCCGGCGCCGCGATCTTGGACGCCGAGCCGATGTCGCGGATGCGGCCGCTCTCCAGGACGAGGGTGACGTCATTCTGCGGCGCGGAGCCCGTGCCGTCGATGACCGTGGCATGAGCGAGCACGGTGACTTGCGCCGAAGCGCTCACCCTGAACACGAATGCGGCCGCCAAGGCCAGAATGACAGGCCTGCTCGCCCTGCTCATGTCGACTTCTCCCGCGGATCAGAATCGAAGGATGCGCGTCGCGTTGGCACGATATCACCCCTCCAGCGCCCGCTCAATCGCTTTGGTGTTTCTTTCCAGGCCCGGCCTGGCGGCCCTCCCCTCCTCAGTCTCGCTGACACCGTCCCGCGTGAAGTCTCAACCTTGTCAACCGGCGCGATAACGTCAACTTGACAGGCCGTGATTGAGCGGGTATATAAGCACCGACACCGACTGAGTAGTCGGTCGCACGTTTCACGATTTGTTTCCGTAACCAAATGAGAGCCCCGCCGGATCCCGGCGGGGCTTTTCTTTTGTGGCCGCCCGTTCGAACGGCAACGTCTGAAACGGCTACGCTCGACGTCACCGAGTGACGAAATGTGACCGCAAAACGGTGGAGGATCCCGTCGACAACGCGGCATCGCGGCCGATTCCGCATCGCGCGACGAAGCGTCCGGCGAGTGTGCGTGGATTGTGATGTGCAAGACGTACGGCTTGGTCTGGCCGCTCATTCTGCAGTCCGACGAGACGAGGGACACGATATGAGACGCGAATACCGAAGCGCATCAGTTGTTCCAGCCTTTTCCGGCGAGATCGCCCCGCAGGCTTCTACAAGGGTGGATCGTTGGGCGGTCGGCCGGATTCAGCAATCGCTCGCGTCGGCCCCGCTGCGCTTCGTCCTCTGGGACGGGTTCGAGTTGCCGTCCAAGACGGGCGCGCCGGTGGCGACCTTCCTGATCAGGAATCGCCGCGCCCTTTTCGGCTGGTTGTGGGATCCTGCGCTCAATTTCGGCGAGGCGTACATGTCGGGCGCGGTCGAGGTTTACGGCGACCTGGTGACGATGCTCGAGGAGGTGTATCGCGCGTCGGATTCGACGCCGCGGCCGTGGTGGCTCTGGCAGAAGTCCAACGATCTGCACGCCGCGAGGGAGAACGTCCATCACCACTACGACCTGGGCAACGAGTTCTACAGGATCTGGCTGGATCGCGAGATGAACTACACGTGCGCGTACTTTCCGACACGGGACTACACGCTCGAGGATGCGCAGATCGCCAAAATGGATTTGGTGTGCCGCAAGCTGCGGCTGAAGCCGGGAGAGCGCGTCATCGAAGCCGGGTGCGGATGGGGCTCGCTCGCCTTGTTCATGGCGAAGCGGTACGGCGTCAGCGTCCGTGCGTTCAATATTTCGCCCGAGCAGATCGCCTACGCGCGTCAGCGGGCGACTGAGGAAGATCTCACCGATCGCGTTGACTTCATCGAGGACGACTATCGCAACATCGACGGCGAGTGCGATGTGTTCGTGTCGGTCGGCATGCTCGAACACGTCGGGCTCGCCGACTATCGGACGCTGGGCGGCGTGATCGCCCGCGTGCTCACCGATCGCGGCCGCGGCTTCCTGCACTTCATCGGCCGCAACAAGCCGGCGCCGCTCAACCCGTGGATCCGAAAGCGCATCTTTCCTGGCGCCTATCCTCCGACGCTCCGCGAGGTGTTCGAGCGCGTGCTCGAGCCGCAGAACCTTGCGGTGCTCGATGTCGAGAACCTTCGGCTGCACTACGGAAAGACGCTGGAGCACTGGCAGCAGCGGTTCAACGACGCCCTGCCCCGGGTGGCCAGCATGTTCGACGAGATGTTCGTCCGCGCGTGGCAGCTATATCTGGCCGGTTCACAAGCGGCGTTCACCACCGGCTCGATGCAGCTGTTCCAGGTGGTCTTCGCACGCGGCGCCAGCAACGCGATCCCGTGGACGCGCGCCGACTAAGAAGCTCTACCACGGAGGCCACGGAACAGACGACGGAGGTCACGGAAAACCTTGAAATCCGTAACCGTGTGCTCCGTTTGTTCTCTGTGTCCTCCGTGGTAGAGCCTTTTCATCATACATGGATACCTGCGACGTACTGATCGTAGGCGGTGGACCGGCCGGATCGGCTTGCGCGTGGAAACTGCGGCAGGCGGGCCTCGATGTCGTCGTGATGGATGCCGCAGTCTTCCCACGCGACAAGGTCTGCGCGGGCTGGATTACACCGCGCGTCGTGGACGAACTGGAAATTGACGCTGCGGAATATCGGCGTGGAAGGACGCTGCAGCCAATCACGGGATTCCGCACGGGACTCGTCGGCGGGCGCGAGGAAGTCGAGACCACTTACGATCACCCGGTCAGCTACGGCATCCGCCGCTGCGAGTTCGATCAGTACTTACTGCAGCGATCCGGAGCGCGTCTGGCGCTTGGAACGCGCCTCTCGAGCCTCGAGCGTGGCGGGCGACGATGGATCGTCAACGACACGATCACGGCGCCCATCCTCGTCGGCGCAGGCGGTCACTTTTGCCCGGTGGCGCGTTGGCTCAATGGCCCGCTTGGCGAGACACCTGTCGTGGCAGCCCAGGAGGTGGAATTCGCCATCGATCCCCGGGATGCGGCAGAATTCACGATCGCGCCCGACACGCCCGAGCTCTACTTCTGCCGCGATCTGCAGGGCTACGGCTGGTGCTTCCGGAAGCACGACTACCTCAACGTCGGCTTCGGCCGCCTGGACCGGCACGGGCTGCCGAAAGCCACCGCCGAGTTCGTGGGCTTTCTAAAAAGTAGACGCAAGATTCCGCGCAACGCATCCTGGCGATGGCACGGCCACGCGTACCTGCTGTACGAGATGCGGCGTCGGCGGGTGGTGGATGCGGGTGTGCTGCTGATTGGCGACGCGGCCGGCCTGGCATACTCCCAGAGCGGTGAAGGGATCCGCCCGGCGATTGAATCGGGCCTCCTCGCGGCCTACACCCTGATTGAAGCGAACGGCTGCTACACGCGCGACCGTCTCGAGCGCTATCAGCAGCGGTGCCGCGCCCGATTCGACGCAAGTCCTCTGTTACGATCGCTGTCGCGCGCAGTGCCAACCGCCCTGACGGTGAAAGCAGCCGGCTGGCTGCTTGACGTGCCTTGGTTCGTGAGGCACGTCGTGCTGAATCGGTGGTTCCTGCACTCACTCGATCCAGCGCTGGCCATTCGCTGATGTGCGGCAAAAAGCTTCACCACGGTGGTCACGGAAAAGACACGCGATAACGGAGGTCACGGGTTTTCTTAGGACAAAGCCAATCCGTACCCTCCGTTCGTTCCCCGTGTCCTCCGTGGTAGCGTTTTTTACCCTTCGGGAGACCACATCGCCGGCCAACGGCCGGCCCTCCGGCCGGTATCGGCTCCGTGCGGCTCGGTGGCCCCAGGTCGCGCTCGTGTGTTATCTTGTGCGGCGCGCGCTGGCACCGTCCCATTAAGAGAAC